>NZ_JBXANI010000015.1:0-216722 GCF_058801495.1 Cupriavidus sp. GW822-FHT03E04 | reverse complement strand
TTTGCCGACGCAAAGAAGAGTGACCGGCAGCCCCCGCAGGGGGATGTCGTATGGCCCTTGGGTGCAAAAACCAACGCCGCTAAAAGAGACAGCAAACCCGCCATGCACCACCCAACACCCTTACCCCTCCCCCATCTCCCTCAACCTCACCTTCAACACCTTCCCCGTAGGATTACGCGGCAACGCCGCCACCACCCGCAACGCCCGCGGCAGCTTGTACCGCGCCAGCCGCGGCTCCGCAAACGCCTGCAGGGCTTCCAGCGTCAGGCTGGCGCCCGGCTTGAGCGCCACCACGGCAACCACATGCTCGCCCCAGCGCTCGTCGGGCGCGCCGATCACGGCGACTTCGGCGATGGCCGGGTGCTCATACAGCACGCTTTCGACTTCGGCCGGGTAGACGTTCTCGCCGCCGGTGATCACCATGTCCTTCAGGCGGTCGCAGACGTAGTGGAAGCCTTCTTCGTCGACATAGCCGACGTCGCCGGTGCGGAACCAGCCGCCTTCGTAGAACGCCGCGGCGGTGGCTTCCGGGCGGTTCCAGTAGCCCTTCATGATGTTGCCGCCACGCGCGCAGATCTCGCCGCGGGCCTGCGGCTCGGTCAGTGGCTTGCCGTCGAAGTCGCGGATGCAGACTTCGGTCATCATGGCCGGCGTGCCACAGGAGCCGAGCTTGTCCTGCGCGCGCTCCGGGGCCAGGAAGGTCGTCGCGGCGGCCGTCTCGGTCAGGCCGTAGCCCTGGTTGACCGGGATGCCGCGCCCGGCGAACAGGCGCAGCAGCGGCTCGGGCATGGGGGCGCCGCCGACCGAAATGGTCCGCAGGCTGGACAGGTCCGCCTGCGCGAAATCCGGGTGCTGGCTGACGAACAGCAGCATGGCGGGCACCGCGAAGCTGACCGTCACCCGGTGCTCGGCCACCGCCTGCATGACGGCTGCGGGGTCGAAGCTGCGCTGCAGCACGAGATGGCCGCCCGCCATCAGGATGGGCAAGCTCACGCAGCACATGCCGCCAACATGGAACAGGGGCGCGAAATTGAGCGCGACGTCGGTGCTGGCGAGGTCGCTCAGCATCATCACGTTCAGGTTGTTGGCCCAGAAGTTGCCATGCGTGAGCATGGCGCCCTTGGGGTGTCCGGTGGTGCCCGAGGTGTACATGATCGCGGCGATATCGTCCGGATCGGTGGGCACGGGCGGCAGCGCAGCATCGGCTTGCGCCATCCGCGACAACAGGCCTTCCCAGCCCGGCGCATCGGTGCGGCGCAGGTAGCGCTGGCACTCCAGCGTCGGGCGCGCTTCATCGATCAGGCCGGCGTAGTCTTCATCGGCAAACAGCGTATGCACGCCGGCATCGTTAAGGATAAAGGCCAGCTCCGGCCCGGTGAGCCGGAAATTGAGCGGCACGAAGATGGCGCCCAGCCAGGCGCAGGCGAACTGCGTCACCAGGAACAGCGGGTCATTCAGGCCCAGGTAGCCCACGCGCTGGCCGCGTCCGACGCCACCCGCCGCCAGCACGGCAGCCACCTTCTGGGCGTCGGCCACCAGCTCGGCATAGGTCCAGGTCTGCCCGGCGCAGGTCAGCGCGGGGCTGCGGGGGCTGCGCGCAGCGCGGCGGCGCAGCCATTGCGCCATGCCGAGCGCCAGGAAGGCGGCGCTGTCCGCTTGGGTGGACGATGTTGTCGACGATGCATTGTTCATAGGCTGCTACCTTGTTCAGTCGTTGCAGACACCGCCAGCGCGGCCTGCCCGGCGCGCGCCTCGCCGGTTGTTTTACCTGCCGGTCCAGACCGGCTTGCGCTTCTCGTTGAAGGCGGCCAGGCCTTCGCGCGCGTCTTCGGTCATCGCCAGCAGCGCGATCTGGCTTTCGGTATAGGCGATGCCTTCGGGAAAGCTCATCGACGCCATGGCTTGCATGGCGTACTTGCCGCGCCGGATGGCGGTGGGCGACTTGTCGGCCACGCGGGCGACCAGCCATTCGGTGCGCGCGTCCAGCTCGCCCGGCGCGGCCAGGTGGTTGACCAGGCCGGCGGCCTTGGCCTCGGCGGCGGAAAACGGCTCGCCGCTGATGCACCACTCGCGCACCAGCCGGGGCGGCGCCAGCGTTTGCAGCAGACTCAGCACTTGCATCGGGAACACGCCCACCTTGACCTCCGGCAGGCCAAACAAGGCGTTCTCGGCGGCGACCGCCATATCGGTCATGCACAGCAAGCCCATGCCGCCGGCCATGCAGGTGCCGTTGATCCGCGCAATGCTGGGCAGCGTGGCTTGCTGGGATTCGCGCAGCATGTCGGCGTAGTCCACATTAGGCTGCGAGAGGTCGAAGGCAAAGCCCTTGCCTGGCTGCAGGTCGCCACCGGCGCAGAAGGCCTTGTCGCCGGCACCGGTCAGCACGATGGCGCGGATGGCGGGGTCTGCGTGCGCAGCGCGGTAGCCCGCCCGGATGCCGGCCACGACTTCCTTGTTGATGGCGTTGCGCTTGTCGGGCCGGTTGATGGTGATCCAGAACGCGGCGCCGCGTTTTTCATGGAGGACGGCTGGGGTTTCCGATTCGCTCATGGTGCTCCGCTGGTTAGTCTGTCTCTATGGGTTGGGAAGCGGTCTGATGGGTGCCGTGGCAACAGGCTCAGGCCACTCGGAGGGCTCAGGCGGCAGCCTTGACCGGCTCCGCCGGCGGCGCCTCGAACTCGATCTCCGCGATCACGCGCATGGCGGCGGCCTGATCGCCAACCTGTACGTGCACGGCGCCAACCCGGCCGGCGGCCGGGGCCACGTGGATGTGCTCCATCTTCATGGCTTCCAGCGTGACCATGGGCTGGCCCGCCTCGACCTGGTCGCCGATGGCCACCATCACGTTGACCACGCGGCCATTCATCGAGGCGCGCAGCTTGCCGTCCCCGGCAGCCTCGCCAGCCCTGGCGGCAGCGGCCCGGGTGTGGTCCTCGATGCGCAGCGGCGTGCCCTGGTAGTGCAGCAGCAGCGTGCTGGCGTCGCGATGGAAGGTGGCGCTCTCGACCAGGCCATCGCAGCTGAAACGTACCGAATGCGCGCTTAACGCGATGGTCTCGAAGGCAAAGCGCGCCTCGCCCATGGCAACCACGAAGCGATTGCCTCCGCCATATGCCAGGCTGGCCTGATGCTCCGCCCCGTTGACCCGGTAGCGCAGGCCGATGGGCAGCGTGGGGGCCAGGCTCGCGGCTGGCTCGCCCGGCTGGCGCTCCGGCGAGGTTTCATACAGGAGCAGCGCCGCCAGCGCGGCGGCCCGCTGGCGTAGTGCCGCATCGGGTTGCAGCAGCGCGTCCTGGTGCTGGCCGATGAAGGCGGTGGTGGCCTCTCCCCCGGCAAAGGCGGGATGGGCGAGGCAGCGGCCAAGGAACACCTGGTTGGTGGTCACGCCAAGCGCTACCAGGTCCGCCAGGCCTTGCGACAGCTTGCGCCGCGCTTCGTCGCGTGTACCACCGTAGCTGATGAGCTTGGCGATCATGGAGTCGTAGTACGGCGGGATTGTGGCGCCACTGCCCAGCGCGTGCTCCACGCGCAAGGCGCACGGGGCCTGCCACAGTGCAATCTCGCCGCTTTGCGGCATAAAGCCTTGATCGGCGTCTTCGGCGCACAGCCGCACTTCGATGGCGTGGCCGGAAAAGCGCACGTCTTCCTGCTTGAGCGGCAACGGCTCGCCTGCGGCAATCCGCAGTTGCAGCGCCACCAGGTCCAGGCCGGTGATGGCCTCGGTCACGGGATGCTCCACCTGCAGCCGCGTGTTCATCTCCATGAAGTAATAGTTGCCGTCGCGGTCGAGCAGGAACTCCAGCGTGCCCGCGCCTTCGTAGCCGATCGCCTTGACGGCGGCCACGGCGGTAGCGCCCATGCGGGCCCGCAGCTCGGCGCTCACCGCGGGCGATGGCGCCTCTTCGATCAGCTTCTGGTGGCGCCGCTGCACCGAGCAATCGCGCTCGCCCAGGTGGATGGCGTTGCCATAGCGGTCCGCCAGGATCTGGATCTCGATATGGCGCGGTTCCACCACGGCCCGCTCCAGGATCACCTCGGGGTCGCCGAAGGCGCCCTGCGCTTCCGAGCGCGCGCTGCGCAGCAGCTCGGGAAAGGCCCGCGCGTGCGGCACCAGCCGCATGCCCCGCCCGCCCCCGCCTGCCGTGGCCTTGATCATGACCGGGAAGCCGATGCGCTCGGCCTCGGCGCACAGGCGCGCCTCGTCCTGGTCCTCGCCCTGGTAGCCCGGGATGCACGGCACGTCCGCGGCCATCATCAGCCGCTTGGCGCCGGCCTTGTTGCCCATGGCCACGATGGACTCGGCCGACGGGCCGATGAATACCAGCCCCGCTTCGCGGCAGGCGCGGGCAAAAGCGGCATTCTCCGCCAGGAAGCCGTAGCCGGGATGCACGGCATCGGCGCCGCAACGCCGCGCTGCCTCGATGATGGCGTCGATGCGCAGGTAGGACTGCGCCGGTTGCGCCTCGCCGATATACACCGCCTGGCCGGCTTCCTGGACATGGCGCGCGCCGGCGTCGGCGCTGGAGTAGACCGCCACCGTGCGGTAGCCCAGCGCGGTGGCGCTGCGCATCACGCGCAAGGCGATTTCGCCCCGGTTGGCGATCAGGATCTTTTGGAATGGCGTGGGCTGCTTCATGGTGGCCTGGTCTGCTCTCTTGTCTTTAGCTTTGAACGCTTACTTCGACTGGGGGAAGGTGCCCATGAACTTGCACAGGATCTGCATCATGACTTCGTCGGCGCCGCCGCCGATGGAGGTGAGCCGCCCGTCCCGGAAAATGCGCGAGATCGGGCTCTCCAGCACGTAGCCCATGCCGCCCCAGAACTGCAGGCAGCGGTCCGCCACCTCACGCGACAGCCGGCCGGCCTTGAGCTTGGCCATGGTGGCCAGGCGGGTGGCATCCTCGCCGCGCACCATCATCTCCACGGCGCGCCAGCACAGGGCGTGCAGCGCTTCGACCTCGGTCTGCAGCTCGGCCAAGGTGTAGTGCACCCACTGGTTGTCCAGGATGGAGCGGCCAAATGCCTTGCGCTCGCGGGTGTACTCGATGGTGAGATCGATCGCCTTGGCGCATCGGCTGGCGGAGCTGAGCGCGCCCCACAGGCGCTCTACCTGGAACTGTTCCATCTGGTAGGTAAAGCCCATGCCTTCCTCGCCGATGCGGTAGCGCTGCGGCACCCGCACGTCGTCGAAGTACAGCTGCGCGGTATCGGACGAGTCCATGCCGATCTTGCGGATCTTCTTGGCCACTGAAACGCCGCGGGTCTTCATTGGCACCACGATCAGCGTCTTGTTGCGGTGCGGCGCTCCGTCCGACGTATTGGCCAGCACGCAGCAGAAGTCTGCCTGGGTGCCATTGGTGGTCCACATCTTGCCGCCGTTGATGATGTAGTCGTCGCCGTCGCGCCTTGCAGTGGTCTTGATCGAGGCCACGTCGGAGCCGCTGCCCACCTCCGAGACGCCCAAGCAGGCCACGTACTCGCCGCGGATCGCGGGCGCCAGGAATTCGCGGCGCAGCTCCGCGCTGCCGTGGTGGGCCAGGGCCGGGGTAGCCATGTCGGTCTGCACCCCGATGGCCATGGGCACGCCGCCGCAGTTGATGTCGGAGAGCGTTTCCGCCAGCACCGCGCTGTAGGAGTAATCGAGCCCCATGCCGCCATCCTCTTCCGGCTTGGACAGGCCCAGCAGGCCCAGATCGCCCATCTTGCGGAAGACGTCATGCGCGGGGAAGATCTCGGCCTCTTCCCAGGCGTCCACGTGCGGATTGATCTGCTCGGCGATAAATCGCTTGATGGTGGCGCGCAGCGCCTCGTGTTCGGGTGTCAGTAGCATGTCGCTGGTCTCCGTTCGTTCTTTTGCATGTCTGTTCTGGCTGAGTCGCTGGTCGTCAGGGCCGCGCAACCCCGAATTGCATGGCTTGCGGCGTCCTGGCATCGCCCTCGCGGCAGACCGCCAGCACATTGGCCAGCACCGCGCGCGTATTGCGCGGGTCGATCACGCCGTCGTCCAGCACGTGGGCGCTGGTGACAAACACGCTCATCTGGCGGTCGAAACGCTCGACGATGCCTTTCTGCAGTGCTTCCAGCTGGTCGGCATCGGCCTGCCCGCCTTTGCGCTTCATGGCGGCCTCGGTCACGATGGCCATGGTGCGCGCGGCCTGCTCGCCGCCCATCACGGCGGTCTTGGCATTGGGCCAGGAGAAGCAGAAACGCGGGTGGAAGCCGCGCCCGCACATGCCGTAGTTGCCCGCGCCGAACGACGCGCCGCAATAGATCGTGATCTGCGGCACGGTGGCGTTGCTCACCGCCTGGATCATCTTGGAGCCGTGCTTGATGATGCCGGCTTCCTCATAGCTGCGGCCCACCATGAAGCCGGTGGTGTTGTTCAGGTAGAGGATGGGCGTGCGCGACTGGCAGCAGGCTTGGATAAAGTGCGTGGCCTTGGTCGCGCCGGCCGGATCGATCGGGCCGTTGTTGGTGATGATGCCCAGCGGCCAGCCCTCGATCTTGATATGGCCGCATACGGTGGCGCCGCCGTAGTTCTCGCCGAACTCCAGGAAGTCGGAATCGTCGGCAATGCGCGCGATCACCTCCTTCATGTCGACAGGCCGCTTATGGTCCATCGGCATCACGCCGAGCAGCTCCTCGGCATCAAAGCGCGGCGGCTTGTAGCTGCGCGGCGCGGCGGCGGGCTGGTCGCGGTGCCAGTCGATCTTGCCCAGGATCTCGCGGGCGATGCGCAGCGCATCGCGGTCGTCCTCGGCCAGGTAGTCGCCCAGGCCGGAGACCGAGGTATGCATCACGGCGCCACCGAGCTCCTCCTCGGTGGCCACTTCGCCCGTCGCTGCCATCAACAGCGGCGGGCCTGCCAGGAAGGCGCGCGAGCGGCCGCGCACCATGATGATGTAGTCCGACAAGCCGGTCTGGTAAGCCCCACCCGCCGTGGACGAGCCATGCGTCACCGTCACCACCGGCAGCCCGGCAGCCGACAGGCGCGCCAGGTTGCGGAACAGGTTGCCGCCCCGCACGAAATCCTCGACCTTGTAGGTCATCAGGTTGGCGCCGGCACTCTCCACCAGCTGCACATAGGGCAGCTTGTTCTCGAGCGCGATCTCCTGCACCCGCAGCTGCTTGTCCAGCCCCTTGGGTTGCAAGGCGCCGGCGTTGATGCCTGAGTCCGAGGCGCTGATCATGCAGCGCAGGCCCGACACAAAGCCGATGCCCGCGATCAGGCCGCCGCCGGGCACGCTCTTGTCCAGGTCGGGGTTGTCCAGCCCCAGCCCGGCCAGCGACGACAACTCGATAAACGGTGCGCCCGGGTCCAGCAGCAATGCCAGCCGGTCGCGCGGCAGCAACTGCCCGCGCTTCTCGAAGCGCTCGCGCGAGGCGGCGGACAAACTGGCGGCGCGCTGCTCGAAGGCGCGGATACGCTCCAGCAGTGCCAGCATGCCGGCACGGTTGGCCTGGAATGCTTCACTGCCGGCGGAGAGTCTGGATTCGATATTTGCCATGTGGGTTCACTGTTCAGGGGCGGTGCGCCGGTGTGAAGCCATGGTAGGGGTGGGAGCCGGCAGGGTCTTGCGAGAACTGGCTGTGCTGCTTCGCGCCGTTCTGCCTTTGCGCCGATCTTCCTTTGTGCCTTTGTGTGACAGATGCCGGAAGTACGTCAGCCCACCCGCAATTGCACCCTGAACTTCGGCAGCAACGCGCTCGGCGCATAGGAGAGCTTGGTCTGACGGAAGTTGTCCAGCCCCATGTCCTGTTCGAAATTCAGCCACGCTACCGGGCGTGGATACGCCGTGCAGAAGTGGTGGAACATGTACTGGTAGATGCCCTTGCAGGCTGCCAGGCCTTTGGCGAAGCGCATGGCGAAGACCGTTGGGCGGATCTCCTGCGCCAGCACGAAACCCACGGGCTGCCCTGCTATCTCGTACAGGAAGCCTTCCAGGCCGAGTCGTTCGGCGTGTTGGAGGGCCTCGCCGCAGGGGGTGTCGTCGGCTTCGCCGTGCGCCTTGTGCTTGGCTTGCATCCAGCCTTCATGCACGGCCAGGGCCTGGTCGGCCAGCCCCGGGTGGTAGGCGCGCGCGGTGACGGCATGCGTGGCCAGCAGTTGCTTCATCAGGTTGCGCTTCTTGGCCAGCGTCGTGCCGCGATAGGCTGTGAAGTTGGCGGCGGGATAGAGATAGTCAGCGTCGGCGCGCGATGCCGTCCAGGTGAAGATGGCGGGGTCGAGCCGCGCGACCTGGGCCGTGGACAGCGGATAGAAGCAGGCGTGCTCGCGCAGCAGCGCCCGCAGCACGTCAACCGGTGCGGTTTCCAGCGCGAACAGCGGCAGCACGTGGCGCGCGCCGTCATAGGTCACACCGCTGATATGCGGATAGTCGCCGCCGACATAGCGGTAGGCGTGCGCTTGCCGGAACAGGTACAGGTTGGCGAAGGCGTGCTCGGAGAGGCAGGTTTCGCCGGCGTCGGCGCTGAGCTTGCGCAGCGCTGCGTCGATCCCGGCGGCAAGCGCCGGGACCAGCGGCTCGCCGTGCGCGGCCTGAATGGGCGCTGCGGTGCCGTTCACCCTGCCGAAGCCGTGCGCAACACGCGCGTGCCGGCAGCCGGCCCGGTGGCGGGCGGCCCGGCGAAGCACTGGGCCTGCGCCAGCCATTGCCGGGCCGGCCCGGCGCTGTATTGCAGGCGGGTATCGTCCAGATGGCGGCGCTGCGTGACCAGCAGGCAGAAATCTTCCGCGCTGCCGCGCACGTAGTTGTCCTGCTGCGGTTCGTTCCAGGTCCACACGCTGCCATCGGGCGCGCTCAGCGCGATATAAGGCGCGGGCCCCGGCACCGGCTCACCGCGGTTGACGAAGGTCCAGCCGTAGGTGGTGGCGCCGATATGCGCGATGTGCTTGAGGCGGGCGGTGGGCGCGCGGGCCTGGCCCGCCGTATCCCAGATGTCCTGGCCATGGGCCCAGGTCTCCATCAGCCGCGCGGTGGCAAAGCTGCGGGCGCTCATGGGTGGACCGTACCAGGGCAGGCGGGATTTGGGGTCGAGCGCGGCCAGCGTGCGCACCAGCTGCTCGTACAGTGGCTGCCAGTACGCCAGCAAGGCGGGGCCGTCCAGGTGGCCGTAGGTATCGCGCGCCACGGCGCTGATATGCCCGCCTCCTGCCATCAGCGCATTGAGCGCTTGCGCGTCGCGCAGGAAGGCTTGCGGGTCGGTGGCAGCCTGCAGCGCGGTCTGGTCGAAGTAGCACAGGTGGGCGATCTCGTCCCAGGCGCTCCAGTCATAGAAGGCGCTTGGCTCGCGCCATTGCGCGGGGGTGAGCGTGGCGCAAAGGGCGGCCAGCTCGCGGTACTCGTCCAGCAGGTCCTGGCAGGTTGCTTTCATGGGGCGTATCCGGCTGCCGTTGGCGGCAGGCTTGGCAAGGTTCGATGGCTTCGATTCTGGCGCGCGGCGCGCCATTGGTCTTGTGCAAAGTGATCGCCGCCTGGCCAGCTACGCGGGGCGATAGGCAGTCATTGGCGGCAGGCCATGCAGCGCGAGCTTGCGCGAGCCCGCGAAGATGTCGCGCGGCTTGAGACCGTACACGCGGCGGATGGAGTGGCTGAAGTGCGTGGAATCCGGATAGCCGGTATCCAGCGCGACCTCGGCCAGGTTGGCCTCCTGGGTGACGTAGTGCAGCAGGCTGCGGGCGCGCTTCCAGGTGCGGAACGTGCGGAACGGCGTGCCGACCTCCTCCTTGAACAGGTGCAGGAAGCGGGAAAACGACAAGTTGGCGTCGCGCGCATGGTCGCTGGCGGCGCTACGCCCGCCCGGGTCGGCCTTGATCTGACGCACCGCCGCATCGATGCGCCGATCGAGCGCACGCGGCGCCAGCGGCTCGCCCAGCAGCAGCGCATCGAGCAGCCCGGCGCCCAGCTCCGGCCGCCGCATGCCGCGCAACTGGGTGATCAGGTCGCGCGCATGCTGCGCCATCCGCGGGGCCGCCAGTGCGCCGCCCGGACCGCGCAGCGGCAGGGGCAAGCGGGACATATCGACGGTCTCGGGCTCGATCAGGAAGCCGCACAGGCTGCGGCTGTCGGAAGCGATGCGGTGCGCAGCGTAGGGCGGCACGAAGGCGATCTCGGCGGTTTCCCACTCGCCATCCGCCACGCTCAGGCGAAACGGCGCGTCCAGCGCCACATAAAGCAGGATGGCGCCGATCGAGCGCACCGACGGCGCGCCGAGCAGCCCAACGTAGAGCACGCGGTCGGGGTCGATCCACATGAAACTTCCGCTCGGGCGCCTGCATGGCAGGTCCGTGGCGTCCGGTGTGCATGGCAAAACTGGCTGCATCTGGGTCTCACTGTTCGCGGCGCCGCGCGTGGCGGATGTGGCGGATGTGGCTGATGTGACTGACGGCTGGCGCCTGGTTCGGCAAGAACGCGCGGGCAGCCGCCCTGCGGCCTTGCGCGCCAGCGTCATGATGCCAGCGAAGGCGGCTGCAGAGGCGCCGGATGGGGGTTTATCCCGATGCCGCATGCCGCATGCCGTCGGCATCGGGATAGACCCCATCCGGCCTGGCTCAGGCGCCCAGTGCCCGCGCCAGCGCCAGCGCCGGCGGCACCCGCACCGGCATGGCCAGCAGGACCTGGCCCATCCCCTTGCCCAGCGGATCGTTGCGCAGCGACGCCATGCCGCCGCCGCCCAGCGCCTGCTCGCACAGGAAGTTGAAGGCGCCGATGCCGGGCAGGAAGTAACGCGTCACCCTGCCCTTGACGTTGTGCGCAAGGAACGCGGCCACCGCAGCCTCTGTCAACTGCGCTGCGATCAGCGGCAGGTAGGCGGCGTCGCGCGCGATGATGCCGATGTTGGAAAAATCGCCCTTGTCGCCACTACGCCCGTACGCCAGCCGGATCAGCGGCACATCGACCCAGTCTGCGGCAGGCTCGGTAGCGGCAGATGGCGTCGACGCGCGGGCTGGCTCGGCCGCCGGCACCGCGCCAGTTGGCGCATCGCTTGCGCAGGCCATGGTCGCGGGCAGCGGCACCGGCTGCTCGTCAAGCCACACGGCGGGCTGGACCCGCGTTTTTGGCACCAGGAAGGGAAACTGCTTGATGGCCATGCTGACCGATGGCCGCCCGCCTACCCCGGTGGTGCCGGGCGACCATGAAGTGCCTGCCGGCGCAATCTCTCGCGCGAACATCTCCAGCGCGCGCTTGTCCGGATGCGTCACCGCCAGCCACATCACCGCCTCGAACAAGGCAGGTTGCGGCACATGCGGGCCAAAGGCCGCGGCGGTGCCCAGCACGTCCAGCCGGGTCTCGGTGAAATCCGGCTGCCCGGCCCGTGCCAGCATGCCGCGCGTGCGTGCCAGGAAGGCCTCGCCGCTGCGGCGCGCCTTGCGCACTGCATCGAAGCCCACGATGGTCAGTTGCGCCGAGCAGCGATAGCCGTCGGCATAGGTGGCCGAGACCTTGTAGCTGGCGCTAGGCGGGCGGCCCTTGGCGCCCTGGACTTCCACCAGGTCCGTCCCGGCCTGGCGCAGCGTGACGCCGGTGAAATCGCAGATCACGTCAGGCAGCAGGTAGGCGGCCGGATCGCCTATCTCGTATAGCATCTGCTCGCCGACGGTGGCCGGGCTGACCAGCCCGCCGGTGCCGGGCGGCTTGCCGACCAGGAAGGTGCCATCCGCCCGGCAGGTCACTACCGGGTAGCCGATATTGGCCCAGTCCGGTACCTGCTCCCAGTCGGTGTGCAGGCCGCCGGTGGCCTGGCAGCCGCACTCGATGATGTGCCCCGCCAGGCTGCCCGCGGACAGCAGGTCGTAGTCGGTGGGGCTCCAGTTGAACTCGTGCATCAGCACGCCCAGCGTCACCGCGCTGTCCACGCAGCGCCCGGTGATCACGATATCCGCGCCGGCATCCAGCGCGGCCCGGATCGGCACGGCGCCCAGGTAGGCGTTGGCCGTCAGGATGCGGGCCGGCATCGCGGCGCCGCTTTGCATGTCGCGCGTGCCTGCCTCGCGCAGCGCGTCGAGCTGCGGCAGCAGGTCGTCGCCATCGACCACCGCCACCCGCACCGTCACGCCGAGTTCCTCGGCCAGCTTGCGCACCGCCGCCGCACAGGCCCGCGGATTCACGCCGCCGGCATTGCTCACGATGCGGATGCCCTTTTCCATGGCTGGCTTGAGCACCGAGCGCAGGGCCCCGGTGACAAAATCCAGCGCATAGCCAGCTTCCGGATTCTTCAGCCGCGCCGCCGCCAGCAGCGACATGGTGAGCTCAGCCAGGTAGTCGAACACCAGGTAGTCGATGTCGCCCTTGTCCACCAGCTGGACCGGGCCGATTGCGCTGTCGCCCCAGAAACCGGAGGCGCCGCCTATCCGCACGTTTTCCTTGCCCTGCCGACTTTGCTTGTTCATGGACGCGCTTCCCCTTTCGTCTCAGTCATCGATTGCCGTTGTCATCGGCGAGTCATGGCTCGCCGGCCTTGCTGGCACGATAGCGAGTTGCGGGCATGACGTCTTGCGTCAATTGGCTTCGGCGCAGGGTGCCCTGGCGGATCCATATATGCAAAGTGCAAATCGTTATTTCCCAAAAAGAGACGCTGGCTTTATATTCGACCGCTTTCTTTCGGCCGTTCTTGCCGGCTTGCCTTGCCCGCCGGCGCCCCCCCACCCCCGCTGTTGGAGCATTGCCTTGAGCCACGTCCTTACCCTGGGCGACACCCTTTCCTGGCCCGCGCGCTACCTGCCACGCAAGACCGCGCTGGTCGCCGGCATGGGACCGAGCCGCCGCACCTGGACCTATGCGGAGCTGGACGCGCAGGTGAACCGCCACGCCCATGCGCTGCTGTCGATCGGCGTAGGCCATGGCGATGTGGTTGCGGCGTTCCTCTACAACACGCCAGCCTTTGTTTTCAGCATGCTGGCGGCGGCCCGGGTAGGCGCGATCTTTAATCCGATCAACTACCGGCTGGCCGCGCAGGAACTGGCCTTCATCCTGGAGGACGGCAAGGCCAGCGCCCTGCTGTTCGAGCAGGAAGGCTGCGCCGTGGTGGAAAAAGCCGCCGAGCTGGCCTCGGGCACAACACGCTGGATCTACGCGGACCCCGAGCCGGCACCGGCCTTTGCCACGCACCACCTGGCCACGCTGGCCGCGGGGCAGCCGCATGACGCGCCCGGCATCGCCGTGATTGAGAACGATCCCTGCATCCTGATGTACACCAGCGGCACCACCGGCCGCCCCAAGGGCGTGCTGCACACGCACCGCAGCAAGCTCGCGCACAACGCCATGATGCATCAGGCCATGACGCTGTCGCGCGAGGACGTGGGCTTGTCGATTGCGCCGCTGAACCACACGGCGGAGCTGCACACCAGCTTCCTGCCGCGCCTGCAGCTGGGTGCCACGCAGGTGCTGCAGCGGCGCTTCGATGCCGGCGAGGCCTGGCAACTGGTCGAGGCCGAGAAAGTCACGCACTTCTTCGCCGCGCCGACCATGGTCGGCATGCTGCTCAACCACCCGGACGCCCGCGCGCGCGATGTGTCGTCGCTGCGGCTGGTGGAGTACGGCGGCGCATCGATGGCGCCGCACCTGATCCGCGAGTGGGACCGCGTGGTTGGCGCGGGCTTGGTGCAGGTGTATGGCACCACCGAGATGGGGCCCTGCATGTCCGTGCTGTATCCGCATGAGCAGCTCAGCCACGCCGGCTCGGCCGGCCTGCCCTCGCTCAATCACGACCTGGTGGTTGCAGTGCTGCGCGAGGACGACGCCCCGACCGATCCGGCCCAGCCTTGCGCACCCGGAGAAGTCGGCGAGATCCTGGTGCGCGGCCCGTGCATGATGGCCGGCTACCTGAACCGCCCGGATGCCAATGCGCGCGCCCTGGCCCACGGCTGGTACCACACCGGCGACCTCGGCAGCCTGGACGAGGACGGCTACCTGTGGGTGCGCGATCGCATCGACTACATGATCAATTCGGGCGCCGAGAACGTGTATCCGCGGGAAGTCGAGGATGCGCTGATCGAGCACGCTGCCGTGCTGGAAGTGGCGGTCATCGGCGAGGCGGATGCTACCTGGGGACAGGTTGTCGGCGCCTACGTGGTGGTCAAGCCCGGGGCACAAGCTACCGCGGCATTGCTCGACGGCTTCCTGGTGCATGGCGACCGCCTGGCTGCCTACAAGCGGCCGCGCCGGTATCACTTTGTCGATGCGCTGCCGAAGACCACGAGCGGGAAAATCCAGAAGCACTTGCTAAGGGGGACGTAAAGGAGTCGGGTCATGGAAATGCATGAAGATCAATGGCTTATCGGCATGTCCAAATGTCAGGTGTTAGGTGTTCCGGTGTGGAAATATTCCGGAGATTTCCAATAAATTCAACCGGTTGCGCCCTACTGTCAATGCTAGATCTAGCATCAGGATAGACCCTCCTCACACCTTGAATCTCGGTGGCCGGGCGGGCCTGATCGGGCGACTCTTTCGTATTGGCGGGCGTGCTGCCCGCGCGATATCCGCGTCCGGCTCTCCCCGGTTTTCCAATTGCTGCCGGTACTCGGCCAGCAAGCCATCCTGCTGCCGGACCCGCTCGTCCAGCACAGCCACGGCATTCCCTACCTTTGCCAGTTCCTCGGCCTGCCGCCCCGCGGCTTCGGCCGCGTCCACCAGCTTTTGCTGGGCCGCCTTGCGCTCGTTGTCCAACTGACGCTGCCCTTCGCGCAGCGCTACCCGCGCGCCGTCCAGTTCCAGCGCCATGCGCCGCTCATTGGCGCCAAATCGATCCGCCATGGTTTCGCGCTCCTTGTCCCAGGCGGCGCGCTGGCTAGCGGTATCGCGCAGCAGCGCGTCCTTCTCTTGCTGCGCGCGTCCCAGCGCGGCACGCATGGCGTCGTTCTCCGCTTGCTGCGCCACCAGTTGCGCCTCGGCGCGGGCGGCGCGTTCGCTGGCTTCATCGCGGGCGCGCGCCAGTTCGGCCAGGGCGTTGTCGGCCGCGTCCAGTTTTGTCATCAGGATGGCGCGCTCCTGCGCCAGCGCGGCCTGCTCCGCCTCGACGGCTGCCCTCGCCAGCGCCAGTTCCGATTCTCGCGTGGCATAGCTCGCCGACACGGTGGCCCGGGCCTCGGCTTGTGCCGCATCCCATAGATAGCGTGCGGCCTGGTTCACCGGCTCAGGCAGGTTCGCTGGCGCCGCAAACGCCTGCGGGTCCTGCAAACGGGCGCCCAGCCCGGCGAACCAGGCATCCAGGTGCGGGCTGACGGTGTTTGGCGAGCCGCGCCCAAGATGCAGCCGGATCCGTTCGATGGTGGGGCGCTGGCCGGCCAGCAGCAAGGCATCGGCGGCTTGCCAGACATCTTGCTGGGTGATGGAACGGGAGCGCGTGGCGGGCAGATTGGCGTTTTGCATGGTCCGGGCAAGTTTTTTGGCGGCGTTGGATCTCGCCGCAAAGATAAGGCACGATAATGAATGGTTATCGCGCCTTATCTGGTGTTGGTGTATAATTTAATACAGCATACATCATATTTATTATGACTTCTCAAGAGTCCCTCTTATTCCTCGGTGACAAGGCCGAAAACTCGCCAAAGCACCCCGATTCCTCCAGCCTGAAGCTCGCTCATGCCGATTTTCCCGCGCCGCTGCGCCCGTCCGAACTCGACCCGCTGGGCCGCCAGGCCGCCGAAGCGCTGTACCGCGAGGGCGAATCCGCCAACACGGTGGCCAGCTATCGTTCCGCCCTACGGTATTGGGCAGGTTGGTTCGCGCTGCGCTACGGCCAGCCGATCGCCCTTCCCCTGCAGCCGGCGGTCATCATCCAGTTTGTCGTAGACCACGCCACGCGGACCACGCCCCAGGGCCCGGTCAGCGAATTGCCGCCGGCCATCGACGCGGCACTGGTCGCCAGCGGACTCAAGGCGCGTACAGGCCCGCCGGCATTGGCCACGCTGATGCACCGGCTGGCCGTGATTGCCAAGGCGCATCGGCTGGAAAACCTGGATAACCCCTGTGCCGACCCGGCCGTGCGTGAGCTGGTGGCGCGCACGCGCCGGGCCTATGCCAAGCGCGGCGAGCGCCCGGCGCGCAAGGCGGCGCTGACGCGTGAGCCGTTATCCCGGCTACTGGAGACCTGCGACGATTCGCTGATCGGCCTGCGCGACCGTGCGCTGCTGCTGTTCGCCTGGTCCAGCGGTGGCCGGCGGCGCTCCGAGGTGGCGGGCGCCACCCTGGCCAACCTGCGGCGCCTCGCGCCGGGCGAGTTCGTCTATCAACTGGGCTGGTCCAAGACCAACCAGGCCGGAGCCGACCTGCCGGACAACGCCAAGCCGGTGATCGGCGCGGCGGGCGCGGCGCTGGAGGCCTGGCTAAAGGCGGCAGCGATTGGCGATGGCGCGATCTTCCGGCGCGTGCGCCGTGGCGGGCATGTGGGCGAAGCGCTGTCCGACGCCGCCGTGCGCAAGATCGTCAGGCAGCGTTGCGAGGCGGCCGGGCTGGAGGGAGATTTCTCGGCGCACTCGCTGCGCTCGGGCTTTGTGACCGAGGCCGCTTCGCGCCAGGTGCCGATGGCCGAGGCCATGGCCATGACGGGGCACACCAGCGTGGCGACGCTGGTGCGGTACTTCCGGGCGGCGGATGCGCGGCGCTCGGTGGCGGCTGACCTGATCGGCGTGCTGGACGAGGATGCCGAGCGGTGACAGCTGATGCCGCCTTCCACGTGTAGTTCTCCTTGATGCAAGGAGAACGTCTCAAATCTGATTCTATTGCCGAGAATGCAAGGGCGCCAGGATCATGGGAGAACGGTCGGCACCGCTGGACAAGCCGCCCTGGGACGGACAAGAATATGGGCCGGGTTGCGCACACGCCCACCAGATTCCAGATCGACAATCACGGCGGCCGCCACCGGCGGTGCCAACGGGAGACTGCCATGCGGCACTGGCTTGTCCTGCTTGCGCTTGTCTGCTGCATGGGCGCGGCCCACGCCGGCAAATGCGTAAGCGGCAACAAAACGCTCTACACCGACGCCCCGTGCCCGGCCGGCTGGCAGGGCGCGGCGCTGGGCGGCAATCTCTCTCGTATCAGCCCCGAACCGGCTACCGACGCGGCCAACCAGCAGTTCCTGAAAAAGCGCGAGGCGGAGGAGCGCGAATACCAGGCGCGGCTGGTGCGCGAGCAAAACGAGGCCGCCCGCACCGAGGTCAACCAGTGTTACTGGCTGGCCAACCAGATGCGACTGCTGGAGTCCGACTACAGTGCGCGCCGCCGGGCTCGCCTGCCGGAGCAGGAGGACTACCGCCGGCGCTACCGCAACCTGCGCGATCAGCAGGCGCGGCTGCGCTGCTGAGGCCATGGACATCGCTCGAATGCCTGTTCGATTGCCTGTTCGATTGCCTCTTCGATTGCCTGTTTGAATTCCGCAAGCCACTACAATACGCGCCGGGTATGCCGATATACAGGCGGTGCGCGTGCAATCGCAGCCCGAGAGCGTGATGTCGCACACCATCCCCTGCCAGTCGCCGAACCCCTATGACGCCGCCTTCGATCCCCGCCAACGAACAGCTTCGGCTGGACACGCTGCGTGCCCTGAATATCCTCGATACCTCGGCGGAAGAGCGCTTCGACCGCCTGACCCGGCTGGCGCGGCGCCTGTTTGGCGTACCCATTGCGCTGGTCAGCCTGGTAGACGCCAACCGCCAGTGGTTCAAGTCCTGCATTGGCTTGTCTTCCACCGAGTCCCCTCGCGAGGTCTCGTTCTGCGGGCACGCGATCCTCGATGACGGCATCCTGCTGGTGCCCGACGCGCTGCTCGACGAACGCTTTCACGACAACCCGCTGGTCGTGGACGAGCCCGGCATCCGCTTTTATGCGGGCTGTCCGTTGTCGGTGGCCAACGGCAGCAAGCTGGGTACGCTGTGCCTGATCGACGTGCAGCCGCGCGAGTTCGGCGAGGAAGACCGCGCCTTGTTGCGCGATCTGGCTCGCATGGCCGAGCAGGAGTTGGCCGCGCTGCAACTGGCCACCATGGACGAGCTGACGCTGTTGTCCAATCGCCGCGGCTTCTCGGCGCTGGCGCAACACGCGCTCAATGTGTGCGAGCGGCTGGACAAGCCCGCCACGCTGCTGTTCTTCGACCTGGATGGTTTCAAAGGCATCAACGACCGCTTCGGCCATGCCGAGGGCGACCGCGCCCTGTCAGTCTTTGCCGCGCAGTTGCGCCAGTCGCTGCGTGACTCCGATGTGATCGGCCGCCTGGGCGGCGATGAGTTCGTGGCGCTGCTGACCAGCTCCGATGCCGCGCTGTGCGAGGCCACGCTGGCGCGCCTGAAGTCGGCCATGGATGCGATCAACGAGCAGGCGGCGCGAGGTTATGACATCGCGTTCAGCGTCGGCTCCGTCCAGTTCGATGCGGCGCGCCACGATGGCACCACCGCGCTGCTGGCCGAGGCCGATGCGGCCATGTATGCCAACAAGGCATCCCGCAAGGCAAGCCAGCGCTAACCCTAGGGGTTGCTGCCAAGCCACGCGCCCACCGCCGGGCGCGCCCTCCTGCCTATACTGACAAGCAGCCCCACTGAGCCAACAAGAAAAGGAGAACGGCTATGTCACACGAGCAATTCCTGGCCAAGCAGGAGGATCGCCGCAGCGGCCTGCGCGCCCTGCGGGCCGCGCTCCTGAAGGTGCACAAGGAAGTGATCGCGCTGAATCGCGTGGAGTACGAACGCCTGCATGGCCCGATCCCGGCCGGGCTGTTCGTGCAGGTTGTGACCGAGGAGACCTATTTCCGCTGGCTGGACCCGCTCTCGCGGCTGATCATCGAGATCGACGAAGAGCTGGACGCGCCCGAGCATCACGATGAAACCTGCAAGGCGGTGGCCGCGGCCACCGAGAAACTGTTTGGACCCGACAGCGCCCCGGCGTTTCGTGACCGCTACCAGCAAGCGCTGCAGGACGAGTCAGGCGTGATCGTGGCGCACGGGCAACTGATGAAAGTCGTCGCGCAGCTGCGGCAACTGGTCTAGCGGGGCGGCCCGGTGCAGGGGCTACTTCGCAGGCCGGGTGACGCGTCCGTGGTCCACCGAAATCGGGTCGCTTGCGGGAAAGGTTTCCCTCAGGGCTTCGTCGAGCTCTTCTTCCGCGTGGTCGGCCTTGCTGGCAGGCGATGGCTTGGTTTTGGATGGTGCGGGCGCCTTGTGAGGCGTCGGCGCTGCAGGTTTGCTCGCATTGGTCATGGTCATGTCCCTGGACGGGTGAGTGTGACTTGATCTTAGAAGGCTTATGGGCGGGATGCCAATCCTGCGCCGATCGCGGGCGCGCAGGCAGTGCCGGGCTCCGGCGCGTCGGCCAGCGCGCACAGGCAGCCGGCGAAGCCGTCCCGCACCCGGGCGTGCCGCCCAGCACAAGGTCGGCAGCGCGCGCGGCTGTCATGGCCGGAGACCGCCACGCGGCCACGTCGGAAGTCTTGGCCGCAACCTGCTTGACCAACTGGGCCCCCAATGTTTTCGAATTTGTCGCGAAGCTCGATTTCCTTGGTGACCGACACGCCATCCTTGGTAATCAGCGGGGCCCCGAACGATCGCTCGAGGACCACATTACGCCCCTTGGGACCGAGCGTGACCTTGATCGCGTTGGCCAGCAGGTTGACACCCGCCACGATGTGGCGGCGACGGACTCCTGAAACTGGATCTCCTTGGCTGCCATGATGAGACTCCTCGCGAGACTCTGGCCTTATGTTCCTTCCTCTATCCGACGACGCACAGAATGTCCTCGTCATGCATGACCAGCACGTGCTCGCCTGCAAGCTTGACGGTGGTGTCCGTATACTTGCCAAATAGCACGCGCTCGCCGATCTTCACGCTCGGCGCGCTGACACGGCCATCGCCCAGGCGCTTGCCGGGGCCGATGGCCAGGACTTTGCCCTGGTCCGGCATTTCAGCGGCAGTTTCGGGGATGACAATGCCGCCGGCCGTCTTGTGTTCTGCCTCCAGACGTCTGACGATGACGCGATCGTGTAGTGGACGGATGTTCATCGCCTTGCTCCTCATCCAATCACTGTAATCATGAGCTTGACGGGCCGGCCAGTCCTGACACTGTTCGTGCTTGAGAGTCTTAACGCCGATGCCTGGATTCGCGCCACGAGCATCACTGGCCCAGAAGCCGAATTCTAGCGCTTCACTGAATGGGCGGCACGACGCCGAGCTTCTCTGCCAGCATCCGCTCATACACGCCAAAATGCGTATCCACCTCTGTTTGACTGACGACAACAACGTCAATCGTGACCTGTTCGAGCGCCAGGCCGAACATCGTGGCAAGGGCCACTTCCAGGTGGGGCGCCGCCTCTCTGTCCTTTTCGAACGTCGTGCCGATGCTGATCACGTAAGCATCGCCTTGTGCCGTGACTTCCACCAACCGGGCCCGCGCGCTGAGGTTGTTATCGATCGCGATGGTGACCAACTCCGCCACGCGCCGCGTCCGCTCGGTAGGGAAGCCGCGCGTGCACTTGAGCCGCACCCGATGCCTGCCTAGCGTCACCCACTCAGAATCGAATTTCATCGAAGTCTCCTTCTCGGGAAGCGTTTTCCGCGAAAATAGACGCCAGTCCCGCGATTTCAAGACCTCAGCTTCGCACGTGGATTCGCTGCAGGGTTGCAAGCCGCACCGCACGTTCCGAGCGCCGCGTATGCCAGAAAGGAACCGCGGAGGTGCTACCTTGCATGGCCAGCAGGAACATCCCGGCGGAGCGCAGCAGGCTCACGCGAGTCCATGCCCTTGAGGCAGCTCGCATCTCCCGCTCACTTCACCTCGATCTTCCTCACCGCAGACTGCGGCGCACCGGTCTTGGGCAGACGCAGCGTCAATACACCGCGGTCGAAGTTCGCCTCGACGTGATCAAGGTCGACGCCATCTGGCAGCGGAATACTGCGCATGAAGGCGCCATATGCCCGCTCCAGCCGGTAGCAGCCGTTTTCCTCGCTCCGAGTGTCCTGCTTCTTCTCACCCCGCAACACCAGGGCGCCATCTTCGATGGTGGTCTGCAGGTCCTCGCGATCCATGCCGGGCAGCTCCGCCGTAATCCTCAGCGCCGTGCCATCATCGACCACATCGATCCGTGGCTGGAAGCGCGACGAACTGAAGTCACCGAACCATCGATCCAGGCCCCCGAAACCCGCGAAGGGTTCATGCAGAAGCTCGCCCATCGCACGCCATGGGTCGCTTGAAAACAGCCGCGAAACGTCAGGCCAGTCCGGTGTCCGGTGCCTTGGCGCGGGAACATTTGATGACTCGCCCGTCGGCTGCCCGTCCTCTGTCGATTTGCGTAGGAACTTGAAGGGGTTCCATTTACCCAGATCTGTTTTCATCTTGTCCTCACCGAATGTCCAGCCAATTTCCGCGGGCACTGCGGTGGCGCCCTTGCGGACGCCACCGCTACCCGGCGGGCGACGGCAACTCACGCGACGTTGACGGCAATGCGGCGTGGGCGCGCTTCGTCGCGACGCGGGATCGTCAGCTTGAGCACGCCGTCCTGCAGGTTCGCCTCGATCTTCGACGCGTCAAGGTCCGCACTCAACGAGAAAGCGCGTGCGAAGTGCGGCTGGCGAATTTCCGCGTGTTGCACCCGCAGTCCTTGGGGGGTGGGCACGACCGCTTCCGCCTCGATATGGAGGTTGCCGTCGTGAACATTCACCTCGAGCTTGTCCCTGGTCACACCTGGAAGGTCGGCCCAGAGGGTGACGCCGTTGCTGTCCTCGACGATGTCGACCGCGGGAAGCAGCGTCATCGTCGGCGTCGACCTGTCTTCCTGACCTTTTGTCACCGCATTCTGGTTGCGTTCAACCATTTGGGTAGTTTCGTTCATGGCGTTCTCCTCGCGCTATTGGACCGTGATCGCCCGGGGCTTCGAGGCTTCGCGCTTACCGACACTGATAGACAGGCAGCCGTTGGCATAGCGCGCCTGAACTTTGTCCGGGTCGGCGCTCTGCGGCAATTCGACGACGCGCCGGAACGTGCCTGTGAATCGCTCTTGCGCGTACAGCCGGACCTCCGGATCATCCTCCGCTTGCGCCGTCTCGCGCTCGCCGCTGATGGTCAGCAAGCCCTTGTCGATCGACACCTCGAACTTGTCTGGCTTGAGCCCCGGTGCGAACGCGACGATCTCGATGGAATCGTCCGTGGCGCCGATATTGACGGGGGGAAATGCCCCGAAGCGGCCGGAGCGGATGCTGGATGGGAAGCCGCCGAACAAGCTCGCCATCTGCCTTTGCATGCGGTCGAGTTCGCTGAAGACGTCAGTTCCAAAGAAAAGATCGCTCATGGTTGTATCCTCCTTCGACGCAGCAAGGAGGCGAAGGGGCAACGCGCTCCCATCCACCTGCCAAGCCGCTGGCAAACAAACAGAAACACGCAGCGCGCAATGGTCGCGACTGCCTGAGCAAAAATAAAATAGTAATTGGCCACCCAAATTTCAAGGGGAGCAAGCCTGCGCCGTTCGTGAGATTCGTGCTGCCCCGGTCGCGTTTGGTCACACTCGCTTGCATTGCATCCGCGGCTGGTGCTCCCGGTTGCACGCCGCTCAAACAGGCGGGACAGGCTCATCGCCTAATCGATAGGCCGTGGGTATTCAAAGTCAATCGCCCCATGTAGTCCGAACACCACTCGCCGGAGCATGCCCTCGACGGCAGCGCCGGCTTGCCTCTCGTTGAGCAGAATCGGGCTGGTCATAGGATGCTGGCCGACGAACGTGGGTGCACCGTCGTACATGCCGATCATGACGAGCCTGACGTGCGGGAGGCGGCTGGCCTCAGGCTGCGCGATAGCGGTTGCGCAGGTCGCGGATCAGGTCGTGGTTGCGTAGCACGCCCTGGTACTGGCGTTCCACCAGCGCACGGACTTCGACGCTCAGCTCGGTTTCCTGCAGCGCGTCGGCGTACTTCTTCTTGGCCACGTCCTCGCCCTTCTCGGTTTCTTCCAGAATGGCGAGATCGTTGCGGTCGGCCACCGCCGTGCGCAGACTGACCCAGCCGCGATGCAGCGCGCCGGCCACGCTGCCGTGTTCCTCGGGCTTGCCGCCGAGCGCCGCCACCTGTGCCTGCAATTCCCTCACGCCGGCGGCGATGTCCGTGGCGCGGCTGGCGAAGAGTGACTTGAGCTCAGGATTCTGGGCATCCTCCGCTGCCTTGAGAAAGCCTTGCTCGCCGTCACGCGAAACTTCGATCAGGTCGTTCAGTATGGAGATATTCTTGTCAGCCATGTGAGCTCCTTGCAGCGTGTTGAAAGACAGTGTTCAAGGGTCCAGGGTTTCAGAACCTCAAAGAGAGTGGCGCCGTGAAGACGACAGCCGATGAAGCGGGCCTTGGCGTCGGCGCTGCGATGCGCCCTGCCTTGCCACCCCTCCACATTACGAAAGGGCGGCCCCGCCGGCTGTAGGGAGAAGGCGCGACGGTTTGTCGGTGCTGGCCTACAGCAGCCCCGCGGACATGGGGGCAAGCCGCAGACAGTTGCCGGCACAATTGACATCCCCATGAAAATTCCACGTGCCCTTCCCGGCATTGCCCGGCATTGCCTGGCAAGGACCAGCCTGAGCGCGCCTGTGCATGCCGATGCGCCCTTGGCACGCTATCTGCCTTGGATCAGTCTTTGCTGCTGTTTCCGGCCGACACTCCTCGGTGGGTTCCGTGATGTTCGATGCCGTCCATGTGCCGCAAGGCGATGTCGATGCGCTGCAGGCCGACCCCGCTGCCGTGCTCTTCATCTGCGAGGCCTACAAGCATGACAAGCCGATCGGCGCGGGTGGCACCGGCGCGATGCTGGTTGCCGCCGCCGCGCGCGCAGCCGGGATCGACGGCGGCTTTGCCGGCCCTGGCGTGGTGCTCGCCAAGAAGGATGGGGCCTCCGAGCACGATGCACTGCTGGAAGCCGTGGGCGAGCATCGCTGGTGGGCGCGCACGGACGCTGCGCGGGTCATGGCCTGAGCGGCCGGCGCCAGGCTCGCGCTTACTTGAACATCATGCTGACCATCACCAGGGCCAGCAGCCCGAGATAGACGCGCGCATGCACGCGGTCGGGGATGCGCCCGGCCAGCGGGGCGGCAAGGCGGATGCCGGCAAGGGCGCCGATCGATAGCAAGCCGAATGCGGCGAGGTCGATGTACCCCAGATAACCACTGCCCAGCGCCACCGGCTGGTACCACGCCATGGCCACATAGGCCAGGGTGCCCGGCACGGCAACCGGCAGGCTCAAGGGGTTCGCCATCGCCGTGGCTTGCGCCATGCTCAGGCCGCGGCGGCGCAGCAGGGGCACGGTCATGACGCTGCCCCCCACGCCGAGGAACGTGGCGACTGCGCCGATCGCCAGGCCGCCCGCCACCGTCTGCGCCTGCCCGAGCCGCTGCGGTGAGTCCTGCCCGGCGCGCGCGAGAAATCCGCGCCGTGCCAGGCAATCCAGCAGCGTGACGCCAAGGTAGGCCACAAAGGCAAGGCGAACCACGTCGCTGCTCGCCAGCGTGGCGGCGCCGGCGCCCATGATGGCGCCCAACCCGATGAATCCCCCCAGCGGCCACACATAGGACCACAGGATGTTGCCTGCCAGGCGATGCTTGCGCGTGGCGAGCGAGGCGCTCAGGATCATCACCGCCGTTGAGGTCGCGACGGCAATATGCATGGCGGACTGGCCTGGCCCATGCGCATCGGCGGCGCTCAATGCGCGGTAAAGCAAAGGCACCACCACAAACCCGCCGCCGAAGCCGAACAAAACAGTGGTCAAGCCAGTCAGGCAGCCGAACAGGACAAAAAGGAGATAGAGCATCGCAAAGGCGGAGTGGGTTCCAGGTGCGCCCACGATACGTGCGGTTGGCATGGCCAACTTTCGAAGATTGGACAATAATATTTGTGTTTCGGCCATTCCACCCTTCCGCCGCCATTTCCTTCCATGCGCAACGTCCGCATCGACGACTACGACCACGTGCCCAGGCCCGTGGTTGCGATCGGCACCGACTACCCCGAGGGCTACCTGCTGCCGCGCCATGCCCATCGCCGCGCGCAGCTGCTCTATGGCGCGACGGGTGTGATGCATGTGGCGACGCACGATGGCAACTGGATCGTTCCGCCGCAGCGCGCGGTGTGGATTCCGCCGGGGATGGCGCATGAGGTGACGATGCTGGGCGTCAGCACGCGCAGCCTGTATATCGAGCCCGGCGCCGTGCCGGGGCCGGGCGATACGTGCCAGGTGGTGGGGATATCGGCCTTGATGCGGCAGTTGCTGATTGGTGCGGTGGAGATGCCGGCGCACTACGATCCCGACGGCCGGGACGGCGCGCTGGTCGCCCTGCTGCTGCATGAGATCGCGGGCATGACGGCGCTGCCCTTGCATATTCCGCTGCCGCGCGATGCGCGGCTCGCGCCGCTATGCCACGCCTTTCTCCGGCAGCCCGACACCCATGATTCGCCGCAACGCTGGGCCCTGGTGCTGCACATGAGCAGCCGGACCTTCAGCCGGTTTTTCCGCGAGCAGACCGGCATGGCGTTTTCGGCATGGCGCCAGCGCGCCTGCGTGGTCCTGGCCTTGTCCCGGCTGGCCGCCGGCGACGCCGTCACGCGCATTGCCCTGGATTTCGGCTACGACAGCCCGGCGGCCTTCTCGACCATGTTCCGCCGCGTGCTGGGCCACGCCCCCACAGAATATTTGCGCCAAGGCATGGCCAGCCCGCGCGCCGCCGGCGCGCCGCTGGCCGCCGCATTGCCGCCTGCCGGCTTGCCCGCCGAAGCCTTGGCCCACATCTAGGCGTGGCGTCGCCGCGCCATTTGTCTGCTACGGAACAAGGCGAATTCCCGGACACGCGTCAGAATAGCTTGTCGGCGCAACATCAGACATGCAGCAGGCTGCATTCCGCCCCGGAACCTATATTGCAAACAAAGGACGCGGGATGCACCTGTGTTGCCTCGACCTTTATCGGCCGTTTCGGCCATTTTCTTTAGTCGGAGTACTTCAAGGGGGTTGTAATGAGCAATATGGATTCGGGTTGCCTGCAAGCTAGCCGTACGTCGCATCAGGCCGCCGCCACGGTGGCTGCCTGGCCGGATTTTGTCACCACGCGGGTGGCGGGCCACGAGGTGGAACGCGTACAGAAGCGCTGGGGCGGCAGCCACCTGCTGCACGGCCGGCAACCGGGGCCCGACGCCGTGCATTTCTCCAGCAACGACTATCTTTGCCTGCTCGGCGAAGACAAGCTGGTGCGCGCGCAGACGGCCGCCATGCGCGGGCCGGAGAGCGAGCTGCTGATGTCGGCGGTGTTCCAGTACGGCGACAACCCCACCAGCCGGCTGGAGCGCAAGCTGGCGCAGTTCAGCGGCGCCGAGGACAGCATCCTCTGCCAGTCGGGCTGGGTGGCCAATGTGGGCCTGCTGCAGAGCATCGCCAACGAGCGCACGCCGGTCTACCTGGACATGCTGGCCCATATGTCGCTGTGGGAAGGCGCCCACGCGGCGCGCGCCCGTGCCGTGCCGTTCATGCACAACGATGCGGAGCACGCCGAGCGCCAGATCCGTAAGGAGGGCCCCGGCATCATCGTGGTGGATTCCGTCTACAGCACCAATGGCAGCCTGTGCCCGCTGACCGATTTCGTGGAGGTTGCGGAGCGTACCGGTAGTGTGATTGTAGTTGATGAGTCACATTCTCTTGGTACGCATGGCCCCGGCGGCGCGGGCCTGGTGGCGCAGCTCGGACTGTCGAAGCGGGTCCACTTCCAGACAGCCAGCCTGGCCAAGGCATTTGGCGGCCGCGCGGGGCTGGTGACGTGCCCGTCGTCGTTCAAGGGGTATTTCGCTGCGGAATCGCGCCCGGCTATTTTCAGTTCGGGGCTGCTCAGCCATGAACTGGCCTGGTTCGACGCCGCAGCGGATTTCATCGTCGGGGCGAACGATCGCCGCAGGCAGTTGCATGCGGTGTCGGCTCAGGTACGCGAAGCGCTGTCCGGGCTGGGCTACAACGTCTCGGCAGGATCCGAGCAGATCATCGCGCTGGAGTCTGGCACCGAGGAGCAGACGCTGGTGCTGCGCAATGCCTTGCAGTCACGCGGGATCTTTGGCGCCGTGTTCTGCGCGCCGGCCACCGCGCGGGACCGCGCGCTGATGCGGCT
Source organism: Cupriavidus sp. GW822-FHT03E04 (assembly GCF_058801495.1). Lineage (NCBI taxonomy): Bacteria > Pseudomonadati > Pseudomonadota > Betaproteobacteria > Burkholderiales > Burkholderiaceae > Cupriavidus > Cupriavidus sp. GW822-FHT03E04. The sequence goes on along the minus strand of NZ_JBXANI010000015.1, from coordinate 189,641 downwards.
GACCATGCATGCCCACCTCACCGCCGTGGAAATCGAGCGCCTGATCCAGGTCTGCGCGGAAATCCGCGATGAGGTGAACCTGGCCGGCTGGCGTTCCACGCAGCGCAAGCCGCGCACGCTGGTGGCGCGCCCGCCGATGGCCATGCAGGCCACGCTGCAAGCCAGCCTCGAAGCGCTGCACGGCGCGGCCTGATGCAGGCTCAGCTTGCCGCGCCGTCGCCCTCCGGGCGCGGCTTGGCAAGCGGGAACTCGAGGACGAACTCCGTGTACTCGTGTTCGACCGAGCTGCAATGGATGCGCCCGTCCCAGGCCTCGAGCGTCTCACGGCAAAAGGCCAGGCCGATGCCGGTGCCCTCATTGCGCGGGTAGGTGTGGAAACGCTTGAAGATGGACGGCAGCTCGCGCTCCGGCACGCCGGTGCCGGTATCCCGGAAGATCAGCCGGTTGCGCCGGGTGCCGCGCTCCAGCCGCAGCCGGATATCGCCGTGCCCTGCCCGCGCCAGCGCGTGCAGCGCGTTCTTGATCAGGTTGAACAACACCATGACCATCAGCTTCTGGTCCGCGTGAATCAGGAAATTCTCTTCCAGATCCACGCGCACCAGCTCCCGCTGGCTGGCTTCAAAGGGGTAGCGGGAGATCGCTTCCTCCACGGCCTGGCCGAGAAGGAAAACCTCGCTGGGCCCGTGCAGGGACTTGGCGCGCGCATTGACCAGCAGCACGTCGATGCCGTGGTTCATGCGGTCGACCTCCAGCTGGATCCGCGGCAACGCGTCCTTGAGCAGGCCAAAATGGGCCCGCGGCAGGTGCAGTGAGTTTTCCGGCGTCTCGTTTTCCTCATAGAAACGGATCAGCCCCGGCAGGTACCGGCCCATGCCGAGCGCCGTGGAGCCGATGCTGCGGATCGGCGTACGCAGCTCATGGGCCACCGTGCCCAGCGCAATCGCCATGCCGTCCAGCTTTTCCTGGATCAGGATGCGCTGGTCAATCTTCAGCACAGCGATGGTACAGATGGTGAAACCGATGATCGGCAGCTCCACCGGCCAGTTCACCGCCAGCATCGCGGCGGGTGGCGGCGTCACGTAGTTGTAGACCAGCCACGCCAGGGCGGTGCCCACCACCAGGGAGGTGGCGCCACCCAGCCAGCCGCTGAAGTTGAAGAGGATGATGACGGCGATCACGAGCGACTGGGACCACACCAGGTTGCCGTGATTCATCAAATACATGTAGACGAAGAAAAACGACAGGCTGTACGTCAGGGTCGCCAAAAAATGTGCAGGAAGCCATTTTTTGTCACGCAGGTCGCGCGAGACGATCAGCGGCAGGCACATGACCATGGCCACCAGCCGCAGGGCCAGGCTCTCGTAAGGCTGGGGAAACCAGAATTTCCAGATCAGGTAGAACGCCGGGTAGCCCGTAAAGGCGAGCCACCCCAGAAGGCGGATGCGCTTGACCTGGGCGGGCTGGCGGATATCGAGATGGACTTCCCTGGCAAGCACCCGGCGCAGGCGCATCGCGCTTTCACCGCAACTGCGTTGAATCTGGGCAAGCATGTTGAGAACCGGCTGAGGGCTGATGGTGGCAACGATGCGAAAGTGTAGCCGGATACACCGGTTCTTTTCTCGGTTTTGTGCGCTTTTCGTAGCTTGGGCCGGAATCCGCCGTTGGCTTGCCGCCCGGCGTCAATCCAGGAGGTGCCCCATGCGCTCGCGCTTGGTCTCCAGGTATTTTTCGTTCTCGGCGTTGGACGGCACGATATGACGCATCTGCTCGACCACCTTGATGCCTGCGGCTTCCAGCGCCTGCTTCTTCTTGGGATTGTTGCTCATCAGCCGGATCGACTTGACGCCCCACTGATGCAGCAGGTCGGCGGCAAAGGCGTAGTTGCGGCTATCGATTTCCTGGCCCAGAGCCAGGTTGGCGTCGACCGTGTCGAGCCCGCCGTCCTGCAGCGCATAGGCGCGGATCTTGTGGCCCAGGCCAATCCCGCGCCCTTCCTGGCCGCGCAGGTACAACAGGATGCCGCGGCCTTCCTCGGCGATCTTCTTCATGGCCAGGTCGAGCTGCTCGCCGCAGTCGCAACGGCACGAGCCAAAAACGTCGCCGGTCAGGCATTCGGAATGCAGGCGGGTCAGCACTGCCTCGCCAGTGATGTCGCCAACGCTCAGCGCAAGGTGTTCGATGCCCGAAACGGCACCCTTGAAGGCGTGGGCGGTAAATTCGCCAAATCGGGTCGGCAAGCGGGCCGAGCCGATCAGCTGGATCTCTGTGTCGTTCATGTCAGTCGGAGTGTTGCGCCGGCCTTGGCGGCGCGGCATCGGGGCGCTTGATAGCGTCTAGTCCGCTACGGTAGCACGAGCGGGGCCGGATCGCTGGCGGGCAAGTGGCCGGGCGCCCGCCGGCGGCTCGTATTTGGCCTGAAAGTCGCGCTCAGACCGGCCGCCTTGGCGCCTCAGCCAAGCTCGATCGGCTGGCCGTGGGGCGTGCGCCGGGCCGCCGCGTCCCACGCGTCACGCCGGTCCAGCAGCGCGCTGGCGTCGACCAGGCCCTTGGCCGCGGCGAGCCGCTCCAGCGCGGTCAGCCAGAAGCGGTAGTAATGCTCGCCGTTGTCGGGATCCCCCCCGGCCTGGGCTTCGCGGATGACCTGCGACAGGGTGGCCGCCCATTCCGTCCAGGTAAAGGCGCCGCGCTCATGCAGGGCGAGCGCCAGCGCAAAGGCCTGTGCTTCCCACGGCTCACGGAACACCGGTCCGGTGCTGTCGCAAGGCAGTGCCGGCAGTGCTGCCCGCATGGCCAGCAGGCTTGCGGGCGAGGGCGAAGTTGGCGCCGGATCAGCCATGGGCCACCTCCGCCGGGTCAAGGTAGGACTCCCAGCAATCCGCACAGACCGAGGCCGCGGTGGTGTCGGAGCCCCACAACTCGGTGGCGGCAAAGCGCACGGTGTAGAGCCACTGCGGCTGGTCGCCGGCCCCGGCGGCGCTGGCGTCCGGGAATACATGGGCGCCATGCACAGCCGCAATCTCGCCCTGCCGTCCACGGCAATAGCGTGGCAGCCGGGTGTGGCCGGCAGGATGCATCTGGCGGGTGCGTACCCGGTCGCCCACCTGGAAACGGGCTTCTCCCGGCGCGGGCCGGGCGCTGGGTGTGCCGCGCGCCAGGGCCGGGGCAACCTGATCCGCGCTCAAGATGCGCGCGAGGGGCAGCGGCGGCGCGGTGGATGCGCCGCTGGCGATCTCTTCCGCGTTGGCCATGCCGGTCTTGACCAGCATGGCCTTGAGGCCTTCGAACCAGATCTGGTAGTAGCTGCTGCCAAGGTACTGCGCCGGCGGCAGGCTTTCACGAGCCGCGCGCATGGTGTCGATATTCCACTTGCCGAGCGCACCCATGGCGAGCGTAAGCGCGAGCATGCGGCGCTCCCAGCCGGCGTGGAATACCGGCTCATCGGGTTCCGGGCGAACCGGGCCGAAACCCTGCATGCCGCCGAGGTCTTGGCCACCGTTCATTGCGGCTCCCCTGCCGTTGCCGGCGTGGTCACGTCCGGCAGCAGCCCCGTGCCGATCATCGCGTCACGGGTCACCAGCTCCGCCAGCGCTTGCTCGCTCCAGCTCTCGGTGCCGGCCGGGCGCATGGGTAGCACCAGGTAGCGCAGCTCGGCGGTGGAGTCCCACACCTGGATCTGCACCGCCTGCGGCAGCGTAAAGCCAAAATCGCGCAGCACGCCGCGTGGATCGATCACCGCCCGGGCACGGTACGGCGCGGACTTGTACCAGACCGGCGGCAGTCCTAGCACCGGCCAGGGATAGCAGGAGCACAGGGTGCAGACCACCATGTTGTGGGTGGCGGGCGTGTTCTCCAGCACGATCATGTGCTCGCCCTGGCGGCCGGTAAAGCCGAGCGAGGCGATGGCCGCGGTGGCGTCCGCCAGCAGCCACGCCTTGTAGGCGGGATCGGCCCAGGCCTTGGCGACCACGCGCGCCCCGTTGCGCGGGCCGATGTGTTGCTCGTAGGCTTCGATCAGGACATCCAGCGCGGCCGGGTCGACATAGCCCTTCTCCACCAGCAGCGATTCCAGCGCGCGCACGCGCAGGTCCATCTCGGAGAGCGTGCTGCCGCCGTGGCCGTGGCCGTGATCGTGGTCATGGCCATGCGGGGGACTGGCTGGCGAATCGGGAGAGTCTTGGCGCATCGATGTCTGGGGAGATCGTTTCGGGATCGTTCTGGCACGGACACTGCTGAGCGCTCAGTATGGCCGCGCGCGCGGCGCCTGGCAATCCGGGCCGCCCGGCGCCTTCCTGTGGCAGGGTCCTGCACGTGGGCACGGCTTTTGCGCCATTTCCTCCATCCGGGCCACCAGGCGGCACGAGCCAGGCCCGCCGGCTCCTGGGCATCGCCCGCAAACCGTTGCCGGCCAAGGGGAAACGCAGCCTTCGGCATATCAAGGGGGAGAATCGTGGCGCAAACGCTACATGCAGAAAATACCGATCAGGGCCCTGACGCCCTAGTCGTTCTTACAAGCGTTCTTACAAACGAACCCGAGGCGCTATTGAATGACTGGGTAGCGCAGCAGCTTGCCCTGCCGGGCGGGCAGCGCCTGGCGCAAGCGGAGCTGCGCGACCAGTCCCAGCGCTTCCTGCACGGCCTGCGCGAAGCGCTGCGCGCCGGCGCCACTGCGGACCTGAGCAAGCCGGAATGGGAGCGCGTACGCGGCGTGCTGGCGGATATCTCGCGCCGCCGCGCCCGCGAAGGCTTCTCTCCGGCTGATACGGCCATGTTCGTGTTCTCGCTCAAGCAGCTGGCTTTCGTGCGCTTGCGCAAGCTGCTGGCCCAGGACCCGGTCCGGCTGGCGGACGAAACCTGGGCGACCAGCGCCCTGCTGGATCAGCTCGGCCTTTACACCACGACGCTATACCAGGCCAGCCGCGAAGAGGTCATCGCGCGGCAGCAAAGCGAACTGATGGAACTGTCGACGCCCGTGGTGCAGCTCTGGGACGACATCCTGGCGCTGCCGCTGATCGGCACGCTGGATAGCGCGCGGACCCAGACCGTGATGGAGAATCTGCTGCAGAAGATCGTCGATACCGGCGCCTCGATCGCCATCATCGACATCACCGGCGTGCCCACCGTGGACACGCTGGTCGCGCAGCACTTGCTGAAGACCGTGGCGGCGGCCCGGTTGATGGGCGCGGATTGCATCATCAGCGGCATTCGCCCGCAGATTGCGCAGACCATTGTCCACCTCGGCGTGGACCTGGCCGATGTCACCACCAAGGCCACCCTGGCGGATGCGTTCCGCGTCGCGCTCAAGCGTACCGGGGGCGCCGTTACCAGTGCCGCCCGGCACTAGCCGCGCGCAACGGACGAACGGATATGGAGCGCATTCCAATTCTTCGCATGGGCAGCCTGCTGCTGGTGACGATCCAGGTCGACATGCACGACCGGCTGGCACTGACGCTGCAGGAGGACCTTTCCGAGCGCATTGTCAAGGACCGCGCCAAGGGCGTGCTGATCGACATCTCAGCACTGGACCTGGTGGATTCGTTCATCGGCCGCATGATTGGCAATACCGCCGCCATTGCGCGCGTGCTTGACGCCCAGACCGTGGTCGTCGGCATGCAGCCCGCCGTGGCGATCACCCTGGTGGAACTCGGGGTCCCGCTGGATGGGGTGCGCACCGCGCTGAACGTGGAGCGCGGCATGGCCCTGCTGCAGGCCGGCGCATGAACCCGCACGACGGCGTTTTCGCGGCCCAGAGGCCCTTGCTTCAGCAGGCTATGCCCGAGAGCCATGCGGCGGCGCAGAACATGCCGTTGCGCACCGGCGAGGACGTGGTGCGGCTGCGCAAGCTGGTGCGCGAAGCGGCGGTGGCACAGGGCATGTCCCTGGTCGACCAGACCAAGCTGGTCACCGCGGCGAGCGAGCTGGCGCGCAACATGGTGCTCTACGGCGGCGGCGGCACCGCGCAGGTCCTGCCGGTGACGGCGGGCGCGCGGCGCGGCGTGCAGCTGCGGTTCATCGACCAGGGTCCTGGCATTGCCGATGTGCAGGCGGCCCTGCGGGACGGTTTCACCACCGGCGGCGGCTTGGGCATTGGCCTAGGTGGCGCACGGCGGCTATCCGACGCTTTCGAGATCGATAGCGCGCCGGGCCGGGGAACGACGGTGACCATCGCCCGCTACGGCGTGTTCTGAATGCGGGAGAACATCATGCAGATTAGAGCCTCGATCCAGGAAGCCAGCCATGTCGCGCAGGCGCGCCGCACGGTCACCGAGCTGGCCATCCGCTGTGGCTTTGGCGAGGTGGCCACGGGCCGCCTGGCCATCGCCGTCTCCGAGGCAGCAACCAACATCCTGAAGCACGGCGGGGATGGCGAACTGCTGATCCGTGCCTTGCAGGAAGAAGTTGCCGGGCCGGCCGCGCCGCAGGTGGAGGTGATCGCCATCGACCGCGGCCCTGGCATGCCCGACCTCAGCACCAGCCTGCGCGACGGCTTTTCCACGACCGGCACCGCCGGCAACGGGCTGGGGGCAATAAGCCGGCTCGCCACCGCCTTCGATATCTACAGCGCGCCCGGCAAAGGCACGGTCCTGCGCATGGCGCTCTCCCCCTCCGACCGGCCAGCGCCACCAGCCCTGCCGGCGATCTCGGTGGGATCAGTGTGCGTGCCCATTGCCGGCGAGACCGAGTGCGGCGACGGCTGGCACGTGAGTTCGGCGCACGAGCTATCCAGCCTCACGGTGGCCGATGGGCTCGGCCACGGCCCCGATGCCGCGCGCGCCGCCGAGGCCGCCAAGCGGGTTGCCGCCGCCCATGCCTTCGTGGCCCCCGCGGTGCTGATCGGGCACGCCCATGCGGCACTGCGGGCCACGCGCGGCGCGGCCATGGCGGTAGCCCGCATCGAGACGGCGCCGGGGCGGATCCGCTTTGCAGGCATCGGCAACATCGCCGCTTGCGTGGTCACGCCCGGGACGCTGGGCAGCACGGGGACACGGCGCCAGTTGATTTCGCACAACGGCATCGTCGGCTACGCCATACGCAAGGTGACTGAAGTGGAGGCACCGTGGCCGCCCGACACGCTGTTGATCCTGCACAGCGATGGCCTGGGCACGCACTGGGACCTGGACAACTATCCGGGTCTGAACGCGCGGCACCCGGCCATCATCGCGGCGGTGCTGTACCGGGATTTCGCGCGCGGGCGCGATGACGTCACCGTGATCGTGTGCCGCCGCAACAGCGAATGCCACGCGTGGACGGGCCCGTTGAGCGCCCCGGGCTCGGCTGCCGCTGCTGGCCAGGGAGCCTTGCCATGAAGCTCCCGCTGTTCCAGATCACCCTGCGCGCGGACACCGACGTGGTGGTGGCGCGCCAGGCCGCCCGCAACGCCGCGGCCGAGCTTGGCTTCTCCGCGATCGAGCAAACGGCCATCGCCACCACGGTGTCGGAACTTGCGCGCCTGCTGCTGGCGATGGACGAGCCCCGCACGCTGCGCGCGGAACTGGATCGCGGCGATTGCCGCAACGAGGCGGCGCGCGAACTCGCCATCGTCGTCGACGCGGCGCCCTCCGCCATTTCAACGCTGGCACGCATGCTGCGGGGCGAGGCCCTGGCGGGCGACCCGCCGGGCCAGGCGCTGCTGCATGCCGTGGCGCTGGCCGACACCTGGTCGCTTGACCCCGAGGCAAGCCAGCAACCCCGTCTCGCCATTCGCCGGCATCTGCCGCCAGCCGCGGCGGAGCCTGCGCCAGCCGCGCTGGCCGCCATCTCCGGGCGCTGCCTGGAGCGCTCGCCTGATCTGCTTGCGAGCGAGCTGCGCGAGCAGAACCGCGAGCTGGCTGGCACGCTGCACGAACTGGCCGCCCGCCAGCGCGAGCTCGAGCTGCTGGCCAACGAGCTGGCGGACACCAACCGTGGCGTGGTGGCCCTGTACGCGGAGCTGGATGATCGGGCCGACCGCCTGCGCGTGGCGGACGAAACCAAGAGCCGCTTCCTCTCCAACGTGAGCCACGAACTGCGCACGCCGCTCAGCTCGATCCGCGCCTTGTCCACGTTGCTGCTCGACCAGACCGATGGCCCGCTCAATGCCGAGCAGGTGCATCAGGTGACGATGGTGCGCCATTCCGCCGAGGCGCTGAGCCAGCTGGTCGACGACCTGCTCGACCTGGCGAAGATCGCCTCGGGCAAGACCGAAGTGCACGTCACCGAATTCACGCTGGACAGTACCTTCAGCGCGCTGCGCGGCATGATGCGCCCGCTGCAGCACAGCGCCGAGGTGGAACTGGTGATCGGCGCCGTCGACCACGTCCCGTCACTGCGTACCGACGAGGGCAAGGTGGCGCAGATCCTGCGCAACTTTGTCTCCAACGCGCTCAAGTACACCGAGCGCGGCGAGGTGCGTGTGAGCGCCCTCTACCTCCCGGCCACCGACCAGCTGGTGCTCACGGTTGCGGACACCGGCATCGGCATTGCTCCCGAACACCTGCCGGTGATCTTCGAGGAGTTCGCGCAGATCGCGAACCCGCTGCAGCACCGGGCCAAGGGAACGGGCCTGGGCCTCCCGCTGTGCCGCCAGCTTGCCGAATTGCTGAACGGCGACATCCACGTCCAAAGCGAGGCTGGCAAGGGATCCACCTTCACGCTGACGATCCCCGCTCACTGCCCCGCATGCGCACGCCACACAGCACCTTTCGATACGCCACTTCGCTGAGTTCGCCATGAACATCCTGCCCTCTCCCATCAACGCCAGGCGCCCGCTGATCCTCAACGTGGACGATAGCGACGGGGCTCGCTACGTCAAGGGCCGCATCCTGCAGCGCGCGGGCTTCTCCGTGCTGGAGGCCGCGAGCGGACAGGCCGCGCTGTCGCTGGTGCGCCAGCATGCCCCGGACCTGGTGCTGCTGGATGTGAAGCTGCCCGACATCAGTGGACTGGAAGTGTGCCGGCTGATCAAGAGCGATCCCGAGACCGCCAGCACGCTGGTGCTGCAGACTTCGGCCGCGCTGACCGAATCGCGCCACCGGGTTCAGGCCCTGGATGGCGGCGCCGACAGCTACCTGATCGAGCCCGTGGACGCGGAAGAACTGGTGTCGAGCATCAATGCCCTGCTGCGCATGCGCAAGGCCGAGGAGGCCTCCCGCCAGTCGTCGCAAGCGCTGCGCGAGAACGAGGAACTGTTCCGCCAGCTGGCCGAGAATCTCTCCGATGCGCTGTGGATCCTGGACCCCGCCGAGCGCCAGTTCCTGTTCATGAGCCCGTCGTTCGCCCAGCTCTGGGGGCGCCCGGTGGAAGACCTCAAGCACAACCCGCGCAACTGGCTCGCCAGCGTGCACGCCGAGGACCGCGAGCGCATGGAGGCTGCATTCGATGCCATGCTGCGCGACGGCCATATGGATGCGGAATTCCGGCTCGAGCGAGGCGACGGCGAAGTCAGCGAGGTCCGCGCGCGCGCATTCCCGGTCTCCAACACGGCCGGCGTGTTCTATCGCGTGGCCGGCATCTGCCAGGACATCACTCCGCAAAAGCGCGCCGAGCGCATGCTGCTGGACGAGGATCGCCGCAAGGACGATTTCCTCGCCATGCTGGCCCACGAACTGCGCAACCCGCTCGCACCGATGCGCAGCGCCGCCGACTTGCTGATGCGCTGCGCGCCAAGCCGCGAGGACACCTTCAAGGCGCGCGACATCATCGCCCGGCAGCTGCATCACCTGACCCGCCTGGTGGACGACCTGCTCGATATCTCGCGCTTCACCCAGGGCCGGATCGTGCTGCGCGACGACCTGGTCGAGCTGCGCACCGCGCTGAGCACCGCCGTGGAAGCCGTGCGTCCGTTGATCGATTCGCGCGGCCACTCGCTGCGGTTGAGCGTGCCCGAGGGGCCAATGCCAGTACGCGGCGACCTGGTGCGGCTGACGCAGATCTTCAGCAACCTGCTGCACAACGCGGCGCGCTATACCCAGCCGGACGGCCAGCTCGCGCTGGAAGTCACCAGCGACGGTACGCTGCTCACGGTCCGGGTGCGGGACAACGGCCCCGGCTTGTCGCCGCAGGCGCTGCAAGCCATCTTCGACCCAACCACCGCGCATTACGGCGACAAGCCCCGCGGCACCACCGGGCAGGAGGGCATGGGCATCGGGCTGTCGCTGGTGCAAAAGCTGGTCAAGCTGCATGGCGGCACTGTCCACGCGCAGAGCGCGGGCGCGGGCCTGGGCTGCACCTTCGTGGTGGAGCTGCCCGCGCAGCCGTGGCAGAGCTGGCAGCCCGAAGTGGGCAAGCTACGCTCCCCGCTCGGCACGCCGCGCACGGTTATGGTGGTAGACGACAACATCGATGCGCTGGAGGCCATGGCGCTCACGCTGGAGGCCATGGGACACACGGTGGTGACCGCCATCGACGGGCCGGCCGCGATCGTGCGCGCGGTCAAGGCGCAGCCCGATGTGATCTTGCTGGATATCGGGATGCCGGCAATGGATGGCTTCGAGATTGCGCAACGGCTGCGTGCCATCCCCGAGTTGCAGCATGTGCGGCTGGTGGCATTGACTGGTTATAGCCAGCCAGCCGACCGGCAGCGGACCAACGAAGCCGGTTTTGACCAACATCTGGTGAAGCCGGTGGACCTGGAGGTGTTGTCGCGGATGCTGGAAGAACTTGGGGAGCCGGCTGCCCCCCGATCTTGATTTTTCGGAGATGGAGCATGCAGATGCACTTTCATATCACGCCCGAGCCTGATCAAAACCCGCCACCGCCGGAGGTTCCTCCCCCGGAAGTGCCTGATCCCGATCCGCCCGTGCCCGTGAGCGATCCGCCGCCAGGCGACAGGCCCCCGCCGCCGCAGCGGGCGTGAGGCTTCGAAGCCAAACTGAAAACGGCATTTCGCAGGCGCCATGCACTTTATGCTGCAACCGGTAAAAACTACGTGCTCAATGGGTTTCGTGCGGCGTGGCATGCAGCGGAAAACTCACTGTAATGCACACCGATCCGCTATCGGTCGAACACCCCTGCCCTTCGGCCTCGATGTGCGCCCCATGCGTTTCCACCAGCCGCCTGGCGAGCAGCAGCGCAGTGCCTTGGCGTGGCGCCGAGTTGCCGCCCTGGGCCTTGCGCCGGCGGAAGAAATCGGAGAGCACGGCAATGCGCTCTTCCCTGCGTGCGCCGGTGGGCGCCCGGCTCTCGGTAATGCGCAGCCGGATCCGCCCCGCCTCGAACTTGAGGTGCGTCTCCACGGTATCGGCGCTGCGCGCATGGTGAATGCAATGCACCAGCAAGTTGCGCAGCAGCGGATCCAGGCGACGCGTGTCTGCGTCGATCAGCAGGCCGTCGCCAGGCTGATCCGCAGCGCTGTCCACGCCCGCTGCGGCCAGTATGACGCCGCGCGCTTCGGCCACCGGGCGTACCTCGTCCGTCGCCTTCTGCAATGCGGCCAGCAGGTCTACGCGCTCCCACTGCGGCGAGCTGTCGTCGGCCAGCAGCGCCACCGCCTCCTCCATGTGTTCGATCAGCGCCAGTTGCTGCTGCATGCCGGTGCGGATGCCGCTAAGCGCCCGCTGCGCGGAGGCGGGAGGCGTGTCGAGCGTGTGGTCCAGCACGTAGGCCCAGCTCTGCACCCCGTTAAGCGCGGAGCGCAGGTCATGCGCCACCTGGCTGATCAACGTGGCGACCTCGGCGCCGCTCTGGATCGGCTCGCTGGGTTCAACGGTCGCGGGACGATCCGATGCATCGGGGCCTTCTGAAGGATGGTGTTGCTGCGACATGGATACCTTTTGGGGCTGCATGCTCGCCCGGTTGTCATGCAATAACCATACCGCGCACGCCAATGGATGGCATCTGTGTAGCGCGAAACCGTAATCCGGGCACGCACCCGGCCAACTTTTGGTATCCGATCCAGCGGCGACGTCCCAGGAACGCTGGCGGCACGCGGCACAAGCTAGTTCGGCGCCGTGGTGCTGCCCGGCGGCGTGCTCGTGCCGTTGGCGCGCAGCGACTCGGGCAATTCACCCCTTGAGGCGTATTCTTCCAGGCGGTTATACAAGGTCTTGAGGCTGATGCCGAGTATCTCGGCGGCGTGCTTCTTCACACCGGAGCACTGCTCCAGCGTGGCGAAGATCAACTGGCGGTCGGCCTCGGCCAGCGACATCCCCACTGGCACCGAGACCATGGCGGTGGCGGCCGTATTGGTCGCTGCCACCTGCAGCGGCACGTGCGCATCGGCAATGAGATCCTGGTCGGCCATGATATAGGCGCGCTGCACAAAGTTGCGCAGCTCGCGCACATTACCGGGCCATGCATGCAGCAGCAGGCTATCGAGCAGCGCCGGGGCAAAGCGGCGTTGCGTGCCATGCTCGCCGTTCATCTGCTCCAGCAGCGTGTTAGCGATCTGCACCACGTCGTCGGCGCGCGCGCGCAGCGGCGGCAGCTCGATCGGGAACACGTTGAGCCGGTGATAGAGGTCGGCACGCAGCTTGCCCTCGGCTACCGCCTCTTCCGGATTGCGGTTGGTGGCGGCCACCACACGCACATCGGCATGCAGCTCGCGGTTGGTGCCAACGCGCATGAAGGCGCCGGACTCCAGCACGCGCAGCAGCTTGACCTGCAACTCGACCGGCATCTCGGTGATTTCGTCGAGAAAGAGCGTGCCGCCGTCAGCGCGCTCGAAGTAGCCTTTGTGCTGGCGCTCCGCACCCGTAAAGCTGCCGCGCTCGTGGCCGAACATCTCGGACTCGATCAGCGTGGAGGAAATCGCGCCGCAGTTCACGGCCAGGAAGGGCTGACGCCGGCGCGCCGAGAGTTCGTGCAAGGTCTGCGCGGCCAGCTCCTTGCCGGTGCCGCTCTCGCCCACCAGCAGCACCGTGGCCTCGGTGGGCGCGACCTTACTGAGCTGGTCATAGACCACCTGCATCGCCTCGGAGCTGCCAAGCAGGCGGCCAAAGCGGCCATAGCGGCGCAGTTCGTCGCGCAGGGAATGGATTTCCGCCTTGAGGTCGCCGGTGGTGGCAATGCGCTTCAGGACGGTGCGCAGGCGTGTCACGTTGATCGGCTTGACCAGGTAATCGGTGGCGCCCCGGCGCAGGGCGTCCACGGCGGATTCCACGCTGGCGTAGCCAGTCATCAGGATCACTTCGACGCCGGCGGTGCCGACCTCGTTGAACAGGTCCATGCCGCTGCCGTCGGGCAGCTTCAGGTCGGCCAGCACAACGTCCGGCACCTGCCAGCCGATCTGCAGGCAGGCTTCGCGCAAGTCGCCTGCGGTGGCGGACGTGAAGCCCTCGGCCGCCACGATCTCGGACAGTGCGGCACAAGTATTTTCATCGTCGTCGACGATCAGGATGTGGGGCATCGTTCTCCGTATCGGCACCGTATCACCCGGCTGCCACGGCAAGCACGGTCCTGGCCTTATGTCAGAACATAGGGCGGTAGTGCGTCCTGGCGCCAAGGTTAATCCGGGGATACAACCAATTTTATGCGGGCGCCAGCCGCAGCGGTACCAGTGTCTGTCTGACAACGCCACGCGCCGGCACGCATTGGCGCAGGAACCGTTCAAAACAGTGGCCTCAAGCCAAAGCACGCGCTAGGATTAGCTCAACTGCCCCCAGATTGCCCCACCGCCGACGCACCTCCCGCCGACCCGGCCATAGGCGATCACGCCCCCATGCCGCACTCGATGACAAGCCTCAACCCGCCCGCCGCCTCCCTTCCCGCCTCGCCGGCATGCGGCGCGCCGCGGCGCGCCGTACAGGGTCCCTCGGCCTTGCTATGGCAAAGCGCTTCGCCCGTCATGCAGCAGTTGCTCGCGCAGATCGACCGCGTGGCCGCCACGGAAGTCACGATGCTGGCGGTGGGAGAAAGCGGCACCGGCAAGGAGCTGGTAGCCCGCGCCGTGCACGACCGCGGCGCGCGCCGGGCCGGCCCGTTCGTCGCGGTCAATTGCGGGGCGATATCCCCCACGCTGATCGAGTCGGAGTTGTTCGGCCACGAGAAAGGCGGTTTCACGGGCGCCGTGCAGCAGAAGGCCGGGTATTTCGAGCAAGCCCGGGGCGGCACGCTGTTTCTGGATGAAGTCACGGAAATGGCGCCCGACATGCAGATCAAGCTGCTGCGCGTGCTGGAGACGCGCACCTTCCACCGCGTGGGCGGCGACACGCAGATCGTGTGCGACGTGCGCATCCTCGCCGCGACCAACCGCGACCCTGTCGACGCGGTGCGCACTGGCCAGTTGCGCGAGGACCTGCTTTACCGCCTTGCGGTCTTCCCGTTGCACATTCCGCCGCTGCGCGAGCGTGGCGAGGATATCGCGCAGCTGGCCAGGCACTTCCTGGCGGAATTCAACGCCATGGAGGGCGCCGACAAGGTGTTCTCCGGCACGGCGCTGGAACGGCTGCGGCACTACGGCTGGCCCGGCAATGTGCGCGAACTGAAGAACACCATCTATCGCGCCTTTATCTTGGCCGACCGCGTCATCGACATCGTCAACCCCAATATCGCCACCCAACCGCCACGGCCGGCCACGCTGGACGGCTTCGTCAACGTGCGCATCGGCACCTCGCTGGCCGACGCCCAGCGCGAGATCATCCTGGCCACGCTGGCGCGCTTTGGCGGCGACAAGCGGCAGGCTGCGCACTCGCTTGGCATCAGCCTGAAGACGCTCTACAACCGGCTGGATGCCTATCGCACGAGCTGAGCCGCGCCATTCGCCCACTGGAGGCGCGCTCACCGCGTCCCAGTGCGCCCCTCGGACAATCGATCCCCTCTAAAGAGGGGCAGCACCACGATCGCGAACTGCGCAGACTTGTATGCAAAGTCTGTCAGCACGTTGACCGCCTGGCGTCGTGGCTGGCCATGTTTCAATTTGACTTTGCGTTGCTACCAGCGAGGCAGCATGGTGCCTGGACCGATTTTCCCGCCCCTGCCCCCCTCCCCTTTAAGACCATTGACGGCGATGAAGGAAAAACAAGAATACTGCCCGCTTTGCGGCACCCAGGCCGCAGCCCGTGCCCGTCGAGGCAGCTACGGGCAATGGGTGCGGTACGACTGCGACAACCCTCAGTGTGGCCCGGTGGAGATCAGCACCAAGGCCCGCCGCAGCCTGCGCGAGCCCGCCCGGCAGGCCGAGCTCCGCGCCCTGGCCCGCTCCAGCCGCGAACACGGCAAGGTGCCACGCGTCGGCTTTGACGGGCCGCGCGGCGAATTCTACGTCGAGTTCGACTAGGCCCGCCTCCCCGGGCCGGGCGCTGCCGGCGCGCATCCAATCCCCGCTGCGCACCGTACATGTAGGCATCAGGACCCCAGCGCGCGGCTTGCCCGCGCCCGCCTACAAGTGACTACGCATCCCTTCAAAGCTGACCTTGAGCATGTGCTCGACGATCGCGTCGGTGCCCAGCTTGCTGTACAGCTGCAGGTACTCCACGGCCGGATCGCAAGTGCGCGCGTAATAGCTGAACAGGATCACCTCGTCGGGCAGCGACGGGTCGAGCTCGCCCGCCGCTTTGGCCTCGGCCACGAGCTGTTCCAGTTGCCGGTTGAGCTTGAGCACGCGCGTGACGTAGCGCAGGTTGCGCGTGAGCATTTCGCGCACATGCGGGCTGGTGGATGGCAGGAACGGCAGCCCGCCGGTCAGGCGTACCCGCAGCGCCCACTCGAGCAAGGCGCGCAGGCGCGCCAGCCCCGTGAGATCGCCCGGGAGCTGCTCCAGGTACTCGAGCGCGCCGTCGATCAGCCGGATCAGCGCTTCGCCGACCAGGTCCTCCTTGGATTTGAAGTGCTTGTAGAGGCTGGGCTTGGAGATGCCAACCTCCAGCGCCACGTCGTCCATGGTCATCAGGTCGAAGCCCTTGCCAGCCAGGATGCGGGTCGCCGCATCGAGGATCGCGTCCTCACGCAGCTTGAAAGCCTGGTCCTTGAAACTCAGCCTGCCGAAAATACTCATTAGTAAATCTCGCTACTATGTAGTAATCTTTTTTCCAACACGGTACGAAACCATCTTAGCACCCATCCAGGCAACGCGATGTCGAATTCAGGAAATCCCCAGCACTGCCGCCCTGCAACCGCTGCCAGTCAAGCTGCCACAAGGGCTGGCGCTATTGGCGAGCGCGCGCTCGCCAGCCAGGAACCGGCATGAGCGGCGCGCCCGGAACCTATCCGCGCGGCCAGCGCATCGCCGTGGTCGGCGCAGGCATCTCCGGCCTGGCGAGCGCCTATCTGCTGTCGCGTCGGCACAACATCACATTGTTTGAAGCCGGTGACTACCTGGGGGGGCATACCAACACGGTCGAGGTCGAGCTGGAGGGCGCGCGCCATCCCGTGGACACCGGCTTCCTTGTGTTCAACGACCGCACCTATCCCAACCTGATCGCGCTGTTCGCCGAGCTTGGGGTCACGGCCTACCCCACCGATATGTCGTTCTCGGTATCGCTGGACCAGGGCCGGCTGGAATGGGCCGGCAGCAACCTCAACACCGTGTTCGCGCAGCGCCGCAACCTCTTTTCGCCCAGCTTCCTGTCGATGCTGCGCGATATCGTGCGCTTCAACGGTGCCGCCGAGCGCAACCTGGCGCTGGCCATCCGGAGCGGCTGCTCGGTGGACCAATTGCTGCTCGACGGCGGCTATGGCCAGCCGTTTCGCCACAACTACCTGCTGCCGATGGCGGCGGCGATCTGGTCCAGCGCGACCGCCGATATCCTGCGTTTCCCTGCCGCCACCTTCCTGCGCTTCTGCCTCAACCACGCCTTGCTGCAGGTCAACAACCGGCCGCAGTGGAAAACGGTGCAGGGCGGCGGGCGCGATTATGTACAGCGGATCGCCGCGCAACTGGCGCAGCGCGATGCCGCCATCCGGATATCGACGCCCGTGCGCAGCATCCGCAGGCATGAGCGCGGCGTTGACCTGCTGACCGAAGATGGCCCCGAGCACTTCGACGCGGTGGTGCTGGCCACCCACGCGCCCACCACGCTGCGCATGCTGGCGGACGCGGATCCCGGCGAGCGCCATACGCTTGGCGCGGTGCAGTACCAGCCGAACCTGGCGATCCTGCATACCGATCCGGCCCTGCTGCCGCGCCGGCGCAAGGTGTGGTCAGCCTGGAACTACCTGGGCGGTGCCGTTGGCACCCACGATGCGGGCCCGGGCACGCACGATCATGCCGGCCACACCCGCCCGGTCTGCGTGAGCTACCTGTGCAACCAGCTCCAGCCATTGCCCTTCAAGACCCCGGTGGTGGTGACGCTCAACCCCGTCACCGCGCCAGCGCCCGGCACGGAACTGGGCCGCTACCACTACCAGCATCCGGTCTTTGACCTGGCCGCCGTGGCGGCGCAGTCCGCGCTGCCCGCGTTGCAGGGCCGGCGCCGCACCTGGTTTGCCGGGGCCTGGACGGGCTACGGCTTCCATGAGGACGGGCTCAAGTCCGCGCTGCGCGTGGCCGCCGATTTCGATGTGCTCCCAGACTGGGCCAGGCTATGAGCGGCATGGAAGACCACCTCGCCAGCAGCCCCGCCGACGCGCCGCCCGCGTGGTTGCTACTTGGCCGCGTGATGCATGAACGCCTGCGCCCCGCACGCCACCGCTTTGTGTATCCGGTGTTCTACCTGCGCTGCAATCTCGACCGCCTGCCTGCCTTGCGCCACTGGTGGTTCGGCATCGACCGCTGGGCGCCGCTGTCGCTTGCCACGCGCGACTACGGCCCGCGCGATGGCAGCGACCTGGCCGCGTGGATGCGCAAGCTGCTGGCCGAGGCCAACCTGCCGGCTGACGGCGAGATCTGGCTGCAGACGTTCCCGCGCGTGTTCGGCTATGCCTTCAACCCGGTGAGCTTCTGGCATTGCCATGACCGCGCCGGCCAGTTGCGCGCGGTGCTGGCCGAGGTCAACAACACCTTCGGCGCCAGCCACCGTTACTTGCTGTGCGCGCCCGACCGCTGCGCAATCGGCCCCGACACCGTGCTGAGCTGCCACAAGGCGCTGCATGTGTCGCCGTTCTGCGTGGTCGAGGGCAGCTATGCGTTCCGCCTGCGCGATACCGGCGGCACCAGCTTTGCCGGCATTGACTACTACGACGCCACGGGCCTCGTGATCCGTACCGCGATCGGCGGGCGCCGCCTGCCGTTTTCGCGCGCCAATGTGCTGGGTGCGCTGGCGAGGCAGCCCTGGCTCACGGTGTCGGTGATGGCGCGCATCCACTGGCAGGCACTGCGCCTGTGGCTGAAGAAAGTGCCGTTCCGCGGCAAAGACCCAGGCCCCGGTGCGGATCCCCCCGGCCCGACCAGTTTCCCCAACCCCTCCGCCAACCTGTCGCAGTTCGAGGAAAACAAGCCATGACGCCCTCTCGCGCGCTAACCCTGCCGCCCGACGGTGCCCCTGCGTCAGCCCGTCTTTTCTTAACCCTGCTCGCGCGCATCCGCGTTGGCCACCTGTTGCTGGTCGCGCCCTCGGGTGAGCAGTGCCTGTTTGGCGATCCGCATGCCGGACCCGGCGCGCGCCTGGAACTGCGCGACTGGCGTGCCTGTGCCGAGATCCTGCGCGCCGGGGACATCGGCTTTGCCGAAGCCTACCGCGCAGGCTGGCTTGATACGCCGGACCTCACCGCGCTGCTGCGCCTGGCCATCCGCAATGAGTCCGCGCTGCCGCAGACCGTGGTCGGCAGCTGGCTTGCGCGGCTGTGGTATGGCCTGCGCCACCGGCTGCGCCCCAACAGCCGTACCGGCAGCCGCCGCAATATCCACGCGCACTACGACCTGGGCAACGCCTTCTACCAGCGCTGGCTGGACCCGACCTGGACTTATTCGGCCGCGCTGTTCCAGGGCGAGCGGGCCCGGCCGCTGGAAGCGGCGCAGGACGCCAAGTACCAGCATATCGTCGACACGCTCGGCCTCAAGCCCGGCATGCGCGTGCTGGAGGTGGGCTGCGGCTGGGGCGGCTTTGCCATGCATGCGGCAAGGCAAGGGATCCACGTGCACGGCATCACCATCTCCTCCGCACAGCTTGAGGTAGCGCAGCAACGCGTGACCCAGGCCGGTCTGCAAGGGCTCGCCTGGCTGGAGCTGCGCGACTACCGGGATCTCGATGGCGAGTACGACGCCATTGTCTCCATCGAGATGTTCGAGGCCGTGGGCGAGCGCTATTGGCCCGGCTACTTCCAGATGCTGCACCAGCGCCTGCGGCCCGGCGCGCGCGCGCTGGTGCAGTCGATCACCATCGAAGAGCCGCGCTTCAAGGCCTATCGCGCGAGCAGCGACTTTATCCGCGAGTACGTGTTCCCGGGCGGCATGCTGCCCAGCCCCGAGCGATTCCTGAGGGCTGGGTTGCGGGCCGGGCTGGAAAGCCGCGTCACGCTGGCGTTTGGCCCGGATTACGCCGAGACGCTGCGGCGCTGGCGCGCGGCCTTCGAGCAGGGGCTTGATGATGTCGCCGCGCAGGGCTTCGATGCGGTCTTCATCCGTACCTGGCGCCTGTACTTGTGCTACTGCGAAGCCGGATTCGACGAAGGCCGCACCGACGTCATGCAGTTCGTGCTTCAGCGGAATGCCTGAGATGCGCCGCGCTGCCGCCGCCCTCGCCATGGCCATCCTCTGTATCCCAGCGCTTGCCGCGACGGGCTGGCACGCAGACGTGCAGCCCGCCCGGCTATCGGGCGAAGGCGAATTTCGCGTGTTTGGATTTCGCCTCTATACCGCCCAGCTCTGGAGCGCACAGCTGCCGATCGCGCCGGATGCGCCCTTTGCGCTGCAACTCACCTACGACCGCAGCATCAAGCGCGAGCGCCTGGTCGAAACCAGCCTGGACGAGATGAAGCGCATCGGCAGCGCCGGCAACACGCCGCCCAGCCCGCAGATGCTCGATAGCTGGCGCGCCAGCATGGCACAGGCGTTTGTCGACGTGCGCCCGGGTGACACGCTCACTGGCGTGTTCATGCCAGGCAAGGGCGTGCGCTTCTACGCAGGTGATCGGCTGACCACCGAGATCGACGACCCCGCCTTCGCGCAGGCGTTTTTCTCGATCTGGCTCGACCCCGCCACGCGCGCGCCGGCGTTGCGCCAGCGCCTGCTTGGGCTCGCACGATGACCGCGCCGCACCTCGGCAGCGCGACTGCCGCGACGCCCACCGCGCCCAATCCCGATCCGGCCCTCCCAGCGCCCGCCCCGGCATCCGCCATGGCTGCCTATGGCCTGCTCGGCATGCCGCTGGCCATGGCCGCCCTGCCGGTCTACGTGCAGGTGCCCGCCTACTACGCGAGCGAGCTCGGGCTGGCCTTGTCCGCGACCGGCACGGTGTTGTTCGCCGCGCGGCTGCTCGACACCGTGCAGGACCCATTCCTCGGCCGCTGGATCGACCACCTGGCGCAGCGCGGCAAGCTGGCGCCGGCGTTGTGGCTGGCGTGCCTGGTGCTCTCGGCCTCCTTTGCCATGCTGTGGCTGCCGCCCGTGCGCGGCGGGGCGCTGGCCGCCTGGCTGGCGCTCTCGCTGGTACTGGTCTACAGCGCGCACAGCGTGGTCAACATTGCTTACCTGGCCTGGGGCGCGCGCCTGTCTGGCGAGCCGGCCACGCTGACCCGCGCCGCGGCCTGGCGAGAGGCAGCGGGCCTGGCCGGGGTGATGCTGGCCAGCGTCCTGCCTACCTGGCTTCCGGGCGCATCGGGCTGGCCCGCCGCGCCGGCCATGGCGTGCTATGCCTTGGTGTTCGCCGCCTTGCTGCTGGGCGCGCTGGCGTTGCTGCTGCGGCACGCGCCGGCCTGGCGCCACCACAGCGCTGGCGTGCACGGTTGGCGCGCCACGCTCGCCAACCGTGCATTCCGGCGCCTGCTGCTGCCGTATTTCCTCAATGCGGTGTCGGTCTCGATACCGGCTACGCTGGCTCTGTTCTTCATCCAGGATCGGCTGGGCGCGCCACAGTGGTCCGGCGCGTTCCTCGCCACCTATTTCGCGGCGGGCGCTGCCGGCCTGCCGCTCTGGACCCGGCTTTCCGCGCGCATCGGCCTCGCGCGGGCGTGGCGGCTTGGCATGGCGCTGGCGGTGGCCGCCTTTGTCTGGGCGGCCGGCCTGGGCACAGGCGACACCGGCGCCTACCTGGCCGTGTGCGTGCTGGCGGGGCTTGCGCTTGGCGCCGACCTGGCGCTGCCGCCGGTGCTGCTGGCCTGCCTGATTCCCCCCGGCGAGCAACCCGCCGGCTACTACGGCATCTGGAGCCTGCTGGGCAAGCTGGCGCTCGCGTTGTCGGGCCTGGCGCTGCCATTGCTGGCCTGGTGCGGCTACCAGCCTGGCGCGGGCGGCACGGCGGCCGGCAGCCATGCCCTGGCGCTGGTCTACGGCGGCCTGCCCTGCCTGTTCAAGCTCGGCGCCATGCTGTGCCTGCGCACGGCCCAGGCACCACAGATGGAGGACCCGACATGATTCGCCTTGCCCCGTCGCGCTGCGGCAAACACCTGCTGCTGTACGCCGCGCTATGGCTGGCTGCCTGCGCTGGCCCGGACGTTTCGCAGTACGCGCAGCAGCAGCCCGTGCTCGATGTGCCGGCTTTCTTTGGCGGCAAGACAGAGGCCTGGGGCATGTTCCAGAAACGCAGCGGCGAGGTGGTCAAGCGCTTCACGGTAGCCATCGAGGGCCGCCGGCAAGGCAGCGATTTCGTACTGGACGAGCACTTCACCTACAGCGACGGCAGCACCGAGCAGCGCACCTGGACGCTGACGCGCCAGCCCGACGGCACCTGGCGCGGCCGCGCCGGCGACGTGGTGGGCGACGCGATCGGGCACAGCGCTGGCAACACGCTGAACTGGCGCTACACGCTGCGGCTGCCAGTGGGAGACGCTACGTATGACGTGCAGTTCGACGACTGGATGTACCTGGTCGACGCGCACACCATGATCAATCGCGCCAGCGTCTCGAAATTCGGTTTCGAGGTTGGCCAGGTCACGGTGTTCTTCCGGCGCCCGCAATCGCTGCAATCGCTGCAATAGCCGCAATGGCCGCAATGGCCGCAATGACCGCAATGACCGCAATGACCGAATCGCGGCTGCGGCGCAAATCAGAGAGGCAACCATGGCCTGGACGGCACTCAACCCCCGCTGGACGGATTGGCGCGAAAAGCGGGTCTGGCTGGTCGGCGCATCTAGCGGTATCGGCGCGGCGCTGGCGCGCGCCCTGCTTGCGCGCGGCGCCTGGGTAGCCCTGTCGGCGCGCCGGGCTGAAGCCCTCAAGGCGGTTGCCGGCGAGCATGCGACGGCGCTGCTGCTGCCGATGGATGCCACCGACCCCAACGCCTGGCGCCAGGCGCATGACGCGTTGCGCGAGGCCTGGGAAGGCGTGGACCTGGTGGTGTTTTGCGCGGCCGATTATCGTGCGTTGCGCCCCTGGGAGCTGGAAGCCGAGAGCGTGCGCCACACCATCGAGACCAACCTGAACAGCGTCTACTACGGGCTGCAGGCCACGCTCACCGACATGCTCGCGCGCGGTAGCGGCAGCCTGGTGCTGGTCGCCAGCGTGGCCGGCTACATGGGCCTGCCCAACGCCACCGTCTACGGGCCGACCAAGGCCGCGCTGATCAACCTGGCCGAACTGCTCTACGCCGAGCTGCATCCGCGCGGGCTGGGCGTCTACCTGGTCAACCCGGGATTCGTCAAGACACGCCTGACGGCCAACAACGCGTTCCCGATGCCTGCCCTGCTCACCCCCGAGGCCGCCGCCGAGGCCATCCTGCAGGGGCTGGCGCGCGGCCGCTTCGAGATCGATTTCCCGCGCCGCTTCACCCGCCTGCTCAAGCTCGCCAGCCTGTTACCCTACCGGCTGCGCCTTGCGGCTCTGCAAAAAGTGATGGACGCGCCGTGATGCCCCTGACCCGCCCGAACGCATTGACGGAGTTGACCGAATTGGCCGAGTTGACCGAATTGACAGAGTTGACAGAGTTGACAGAGTTGACCGCCCTGCTGCGATGGTACGAAACGCTCTCGCCCGCCTCGCTGGGCGACATCGCGCGCTTCTATGCCGACGATGCCCGCTTCAAGGATCCCTTCAACGATGTGCGCGGACGCGAGGCGATCCGCCGGATCTTTGCGCACATGTTCGTCGCCACGGACAACCCGCGCTTTGTGATCGGTGAGCAATTCCGGCAGCCGGGCCAGGCGTTTGTGCTGTGGGACTTCCACTTCACCCTGAAGGGCAAGCCCTACCAGGTGCACGGTAGTTCGCATTTTCGCTTTGACGACGATGGACGCGTGACACTCCATCGCGACTACTGGGACGCCGCGCAGGAGCTCTGGCAGCAACTGCCCTGGCTCGGGCCGCTGGTAGGCTGGCTGCGCCGCCGCTTCGCCACGCCGCTTCCCTAGCCGCGCCAGTGCGCTTCGGGCTGGCATTGCGCGTGATCCCCCGTTACATTCCAAGCAGTTTGTGACCGTGTGCGGCCATGCCCCGGGGAACATCCCGGCGGCAAGGGCGGTCATTACCCGCGTGCCGCGCCCAACCGAGGCGATCCCGGCCCGACAAGGAATGCCCAATGAACCTCACCGTCCACGACCTCCTGGCCTTGGCCTGCGCCAGTATCCTCACCGTGACCGTGGTCGCCATCCACTACGAAGCCCTGCGCCTGCTGTCCGGCATGAATCCGCGCCGCTGGACCGGCCGCGTCAACGTTGGCGTGCTGATCGTCTGCATCATCCTGGCCCATAGCCTTGAAGCCATGGTGTTTGCCGTCGGCTACTGGGTGGCGGGCCATGTGCTGGGCCTGGGCGGCCTTGCCAGCGCCCATCCCATCACGCCCATCGTCTACCTCTACTTCTCGCTTGAAACCTTCACCACGCAAAGCCTGGGCGACATCGCGCCGGTCGGCGCCACGCGCCTGCTCGCCAGCATCGAGCCGCTGGTGGGCCTGATCCTGATCGGCTGGTCGACATCCTTCACCTACATCATCATGCGCCGCGACTGGCCAACCGGCACATCGAGGCAATCGGCGCAAGCGGATCTGTAGGCACGGCGCACGGCGCGCAGGGCCTGGCGCACGGCACATGGCTATAGGATCGGCGCAAATAGCGTGGCCACGTGCATCGCCACGCGGCGCAGCGTCGGCGCGGCGGTGTATTCGCTGCGCTCGATCTGGCAGGCCTGCGCGAAGTCCGCCTCCAGCATGTGCGTCACGCTGGCGGCAAAATCGCGGTCCGCGGTCATCACCATCAGCTCGAAATTGAGCCGGAACGAACGGTTATCGAGATTCGCGCTGCCAACCGCCGCGGCCTCATCGTCGATCAGGATGACCTTCTGGTGCAGGAAGCCCGGCTGGTAGCGATAGAGCTTCACGCCCGCGCAGACCGCCTGGTAGGCATACAGCGTGGAGGCGGCGAACACCACGAGATGGTCGGGGCGCGCC
The DNA here is from genome assembly GCF_058801495.1 of Cupriavidus sp. GW822-FHT03E04. Taxonomy (NCBI): domain Bacteria; kingdom Pseudomonadati; phylum Pseudomonadota; class Betaproteobacteria; order Burkholderiales; family Burkholderiaceae; genus Cupriavidus; species Cupriavidus sp. GW822-FHT03E04. The sequence continues at coordinate 165,315 of NZ_JBXANI010000015.1, read as the reverse complement.
GGCAGCAGGATGCGTACGTCGACCCCGCGCAGCACCGCCAGCCGAAGTACGGCGAACACGGCCTCGTCCGGCACGAAGTACGGGCTGGTGATCCACACCCGCCAGCGCGCCGCCTGGATCGCCTCGACGAAGAACAGCGAGCAGGTCTCCTGCGCGTCGGCGGGGCCGGACGGCACCACCTGGCAGGTCATGCCCCCGGCAGGTGCTGCCGGCGGGGGCAGCAGCATCGGCACCTCCCGCGCGGCCCAGAACCAGTCTTCGGCAAACACCATCTGCAAGTCCAGCACGGCGCTGCCGCGGATCTCGATATGCGTGTCGCGCCAGGGCGCCAGCGGCGGCTTTTGCCCGAGGTACTCGTTGCCGACGTTGTGACCGCCCGTAAACGCGCATTCCCCATCCACCACCACCAGCTTGCGATGGTTGCGGAAATTGAGCTGAAAGCGGTTGACAAAGCCGCGCCGCGTGGCGAAGGCGCGCGCCTCCACCCCAGCAGTCAGCAGCACCTTGACGTATTGGCCGGGCAACGCATGCGAGCCGATGCTGTCGTAGAGGAAATACACCTTCACGCCCGCGGCGGCGCGTTCGCACAGCAGGCTCTGCAGGCGCCGCCCGAGCGCGTCGTCGTGGACGATGAAGAACTGCACGATCACCACCTGCCGCGCGGCGGCGATCGCCGCAAAGATGGCTTCGAACGTCGCCTCGCCGTTGACCAGCAGCCGCACCGCGTTATTGGCCAGGCAGGGCATGCCGGTCAGCCGGGGCAAGGCGCGCAGGTAAGGCTGGGCGGGCGAGTGCACCACGCTGGCGTCGCGCGCCTCGCGCTCGTGCGGCTCCATCTCATGCGTGACCTCGCGCAGCCGGTCGTTGTTGAAGCGCCGGGCATTCACGTAGCCGGCAAAACTGCTGCTGCCGAGGATCAGGTACGGGATCAGCGTGAAATACGGCATCATCACCAGCGAGCCGGCCCACGCAATGGCGCCGGGCGCGGTGCGCACCGTCATGACCGCATGCAAGGCCGCGACGACGCCAAGCAGATGGAACACCAGCACGATCGCCGCGACGAGGGAGGGGCTGAGCATGATCGTTAGATTTCGCCTTGGCGGAGCCGGACCACAATGGCTAGCATTCTGGCATAGCCGCGCCCCGGGGCAGGCAGAATTTCCTCGCAGGCGTTAAGCTTTCACGCCTTACCGCGTTACTGCCTGACCGCCAGCCACATCAAGGAAGACCGCAATGTCAGAGTTCAAGATGGAATACCGGCGCCTGGGCGCCAGCAACCTCAAGGTATCGGCCCTGTGCCTCGGCACCATGATGTTCGCCGACCAGACAGACGAAGCCGAGGCCGGCCGCATCGTCGACAGCGCTCGCGCGCACGGCGTCAACTTCATCGACACCGCGGACGTGTATAGCAAGGGCGGCTCCGAGCGCATGGTGGGCAAGCTGCTCGCCGCCGACCGCCATGACTGGATCCTGGCCAGCAAGCTCGGCAATCCGATGCAGGCTGCGCCCAACCATTCGCACTACTCGCGCGCCTGGATCCTGCGCGAAGTCGAGCAAAGCCTGGGCCGCCTTGGCACCGACTACCTCGACATCCTCTACCTGCACCGCGACTACCCCGGCGAAAACCTGGAAGAACCCGTGCGTGCCATGGGCGACCTGGTCCGTGCCGGCAAGATCCGCTACTGGGCCTTGTCCAATTTCCGCGGCTGGCGCATCGCCGAGGTCGCACGCTTGTGCGACCAGCTGGGTGTGCCGCGCCCGGTGGTTTGCCAGCCTTACTACAACCTGCTCAACCGCATGCCCGAGGTGGAAATCCTGCCGGCCTGCCAGCACTTCGGCCTTGGGGTGGTGCCCTACAGCCCGATCGCGCGCGGCGTGCTCACCGGCAAGTACCTGCCCGGCCAGCAGCCCCCGCAAGACTCACGCGCAGGCCGCGCCGACCGCCGCATGATGGAAACGGAATTCCGCGAGGAATCGCTGGTGATTGCCCAGACGCTGAAGGCGCATGCCGATGCGCGCGGCCTCAAGCTGGGCCAGTTCGCTACCGCCTGGGTATTGGCCAACCCGATCGTCAGCTCGGTGATTGCCGGGCCGCGCACGCTGGCACAGTTCGAGGATTACTTTGGCGCCGTCGGCGTGCCCATCTCCGCCGAAGAGGAGGCCCTGGTCGACCAGCTGGTGCGCCCCGGACATGCCTCCACGCATGGCTACAACGATCCGAACTATCCGCTGACCGGGCGTCCGGTTCCGGCAGCCTGATCGCGTTGCCCGCCAGGGTGGCCCGCCCGCAGGCGACCCTGCCCACAACCGGTTCGCCTGGCAACCTGCACGCACGGTTGCAGGGCCGCCGGCCCTGGCCAACGGCTCGCGCTCGGGCCGGTCCGCGTTTCGCGGACAGATCGCGGGTTTTGCCTCGCGATTATCATCATGTTGGCTTACAAACCATGATCTGCATCCCGGGCTTCCCGGAATGTTCTTCAATGGGTTGCCTGGAGAGATAGTCATGCCGCAAGCCCCTGCGCTGATCGATACGCCCGCTAAAACCCGTTCCGGCCTCGCCGTCATGGGGCTGTCCGCACTGGGCGTGGTATTTGGCGACATCGGCACCAGCCCGCTCTACACCCTGAAAACCGTGCTCGCGCTCTCGGGGGGCAAACCGTCGGCACCGGTTATCCTGGGCCTCTTGAGCCTGCTGATCTGGACATTGATCATCATCACGACGGTAAAGTACGTGTCCTTCGCCATGCGCATCGATAACAACGGCGAAGGCGGCATTCTCGCCTTGATGTCGCTGTTGGGAATCAAGCAGAAGAAACGCCCGCTGGTGGTGGCCGCCGGGCTGTTCGGGGCGGCATTGATCTATGGCGACGGCGCGATCACACCCGCCATCTCCGTGCTCTCCGCGCTGGAGGGGCTGGAGATTGTCTTTCCCGAGGCCAAATCCATTATCCTGCCGGCCACGGTGGCCATACTGGTGGCGCTCTTTGCCATCCAGCCGATGGGAACGTCCCGCATCGGCAGGGCCTTCGGGCCGGTGATGGCATTATGGTTCTTTTGCATAGCCGTGCTCGGCATTCGCGGCATCCTGTTGCACCCGTCGATCCTGATTGCGCTCAATCCGATCTATGGCCTGGAATTCCTGTTCTCCAATGGCTATACCAGTTTCCTGGTGCTGGGCGGCATTTTCCTCTGCGTGACCGGCGCCGAGGCGCTGTATGCCGACATGGGCCATTTCGGCCCGCGCCCGATCCGCCTGGCATGGTCCGCCATCGTGTTCCCCAGCCTGCTGCTTAACTATGCCGGACAGGCCGCGCTGGTGTTGTCCGGGGCCGATTCAACGCACAACATCTTTTACCTGCTCTGCCCGCCGCCGCTGCTGGTGCCCTTGGTTATCCTGGCCGCCGTGGCGACGGTGATCGCCAGCCAGTCCATTATTACTGGCGCGTTTTCCATGACGCGCCAGGCGATCCTGCTGGGATGGCTGCCGCATCTGCAGATCAGGCAGACCTCCGAGGAGGGCTACGGGCAGATCTACGTTGGCACGGTCAACTGGCTGCTGATGGTGGTGACGGTCAGCCTTGCACTGTTCTTCAAGTCATCGGATCAACTGGCCTCCGCGTATGGCATCGCCGTTTCCCTCACCATGCTGATGACGTCCGTGCTGCTGTTTATCGCCATGCGCGATATCTGGGGCTGGAGCCTGTGGGCCAGCGCGGCCGTGTCCGGCGTCTTCCTGATCATCGACGGCGGGTTCTTCGTGGCCAATCTCGCCAAGGTACTGGATGGCGGGTATATCCCGTTGATGCTGGCGGCGGTTGTCTACAGCGTCATGTTGATCTGGCATCGGGGCACGGCCGCGATTTCGGCAGCCATCAACGAAGACATCCTGCCGATCGACGCGTTCCTGGGCGAGGTGCAGGCAAAGCACATTCCGCGCGTGCCCGGGACCGGGGTGTTCCTGACGCGAACGCTGGATGGCACGCCGCCGGTGATGCTGTGGCATGTCAAGCGCAACCACGCCTTGCAGCAGAAGATCCTTGCCGTGAGCATCGTGACGGAGACGGTGCCATGGATCAAGGATGCCGAGCGCCTGACGCTAACGCAACCGATGCCGGGTTTCTGGCGCGCCAACGCCCGCTACGGCTTTATGGAGCGGCCCGATATTCCCAAGCTGCTGCTACAGCCCCAGATGCTGCCCTGCGGGCTGGACCTGGGCACCATCACCTACTACATGGGCCTGGAGACCATCGTGCTGCGCGAGGGCGACAGCCGGATGCCGCGCTGGCAAGGCAAACTGTTCGCCTTGATGGTCAGGAACGGCATGCACGTTACCGATCTTTTCCGGCTGCCCAGCGATCAGGTGGTGGAGATTGGCCGCCGCGTCTCGATCTGACGATCAAGCGATCGTCAGATCAAGCTCCCCTGCCGGCCAACTCATTACAATACGCACCTTCCTTCGTGACCAACCTCTCTCTCTCTGCTTCTCAAGGATCGATTCGCTCCCGCCGCTCTGTTCACCCCGGCGGGAGACCCAACCAACGACATGCTGCCATTAAGAATCCTGGCCACAGGCAAAGCACTACCTGCCCGGCAGGTCACCTCCGCCGAGCTTGACAAGGTGCTCGGCAAAGCGGCCGGCTACGTCAGGAAAACCGCCGGCATCGACCACCGCTACCATGCTGACCCTGGCGAGACGCAATCCGCTCTGGCCGCCGCCGCGCTGCGCGATGCCATGGCGCGCGGCGGCATCGCCCCGGGTTCGGTCGGCCTGGTCATTTCTGCCGCCGGCGTGCAGGAGCAAGCCCTGCCCTGCACTGGCGCGCGGCTGCTAGAAGCCGCCGGCATCCCAGCCGGCACGCCGGCCTTCGACGTCAACGCCAGTTGCCTGAGCTTCCTGGCCGCCTTGCAGGTGGCGGCCAGCCTGTTGCACAGCGGCACCTACCGCCGCATCGCGGTGGTCGCATCCGACCTCGCCTCTCGCGGGCTGGACTGGAGCCAGCCAGAGGCCTCGCTCATCTTTGGCGACGGCGCGGCGGCGGCGGTGGTGGAGCGCGGCGATGGCAGCACCGGCATCGAGGCCTATCGCATGGAGACCTATCCCGCGGGCAAGGCCTTCTGCGAGATCCGCGCAGGCGGTACCCGCACCAGCCCGCGCATGGGCGCGCGCGAGTCCGACTTCCTGTTCCATATGGAAGGCAAGCGCGTATTCAAGCTGGCCTCCACGGTGATGGACGCCTTCCTGGCCGGCTTGCTCGACGCGGGCAAGCTGCGGCTCGATGAGATCGACGTGGTAGTGCCGCACCAGGCCAGCCACCTTGCCATGAAGCACATCGGGCGCCGCCTCGGCGTGCCGGCGGCGTCGGTGGTGGATATCTACCGTACGCACGGCAATCAGGTGGCCGCGTCCCTGCCCACGGCCTTGCACGAAGCGATGCACAGCGGCAGGGCCAGCGCCGGCTCGCGCGCGCTGCTGCTGGGCACGGCTGCCGGCCTTACCGTGGGTGCCATGGTGCTGCGATTGTGATCACGCTGGTAACCGGTGCAACCGGCGGCCTCGGCCGCAATGCCGTCGAGTACTTGTTGCAGCGTGGCCTGCCCGTGCGCGCCACCGGCCGCAACCCCGCGCAGGGCGAGGCGCTGCGCGCGCTTGGCGTGGACTTCGTGCCGGCGGACCTGGCCACGCTCGATGCTGCACAGGCACGCGCATTGCTGCGCGGCGTGAGCACCGTCTGGCACTGCGCCGCGCTGTCATCGCCGTGGGGCGCATCCGCCGATTTCCAAGCGGCCAACGTGGCCGCTACCGAGCGGCTCGCCGACGCGGCGATCGCAGCCGGCGTTGAGCGCTTCGTGCACGTCTCCACGCCGTCGCTGTACTTCGACTATCGGCACCATCTCGACATTCCCGAGAGCTACCGGCCAGCGCGCTACGCCAACCACTATGCCCGCACCAAGGCGCTGGCTGAGGCGGCGATACGGCTGCGCGCAGGCAACCAGGCCGCCACCGCCTTCGTCATGCTGCGCCCACGCGCCTTGTTCGGCCCGCACGACCGCGTGCTGATGCCGCGCGTGCTGGCGCTGATGGCGCAACGACGCGGCAAGCTGCCGTTGCCGCGCGCCGGCAAGGTGCTGATGGACCTGACCTTTACCCCCAACGTGGTTCACGCCATGCAGCTCGCCAGCACGAGCGCGCAGGTGGCGTCCGGCCATGCCTACAACATCACCAACCACGAACCGCGCCGCTTGTGCCAGGTGCTCGGCCAACTGCTCGGCGACGAACTGGGCCAGCCGCCGCGCCTGCGCCGCCTGCCCTATGCGCTGGCCGACGCCGTGGCGCGTGGCATGGAGGCCTGGTCGGCCCTGAGCCGGCGCGAGCCGGCCTTCACGCGCTACGGCATGGGCGTGCTGCACTACGATATGACGCTCGACAACACGCAGGCCATCGCGGCGCTGGGCTATCGGCCCGCCTATACGATGGATGAGGGAATTCGCCTGACGGCGCAATGGATGCGAGACCATGGCCAGCATCACCACCTTTGAGGCGGGCTTCTGCACGCACCGCGCCTGCATGGCGCTCAAGGGCGCGGGCCTGTCGGTCTGCCGCTTCCCGGCGCGGGCGTACCTGATCGAGGCAGGCGGCAGGCACTGGCTGTGGGATACGGGCTATGCCACGCACTTCCTCGATCACACACGCAGCGGGCTGTTCGCGCTGTACCGCATGGTCACGCCGGTGCATTTCGACAGCAGCGAGGCGGCGGCAAGCCAGCTGCGCGCGGCGGGCATCGGCGCGCGCGACCTCGCCGGCGTGATCCTGTCGCACTTCCACGGGGACCATATCGCGGGACTGCGGGATTTTCCCGGCATGCGCTTCTACTGCTCGGGCGCCGGGTGGCAAGCCACGCGGCTGCTGCGCGGCGTCGGCGCGCTGCGCCGGGGCTTCGTGCCAGGGCTGATGCCCGAGGATTTCGAGCAGCGCGTGGGCTTTATCGAAGCCTTTGCGCGCCAGCCGCTGCCCGTCGCGCTCACGCCGTTCCAGGAGGGCTATGCCTTGCCGGACAGTGACGGGGAAGTCTTCCTGGTAGCGCTGCCGGGCCACGCCGCCGGCCACCTGGGCGCCTTCGTGCAAACGAACGGCGGGTGGGTGCTGCTGGCGTCCGACGCGGCATGGTCGCCCACCAGCTACCGTGAGCTGATCGGCCCGTCGTCCATCGCCAACCTGATCATGGAAGACCCGCGCACCTACCAGGCCACGCTCAGGCAGTTGCACGCCTTGCATCGCAATGGCCAGGTGCAGATCCGCCTGACCCACGAAGGAGCCCTCTGATGCAGTTGCCGCGCATGCTCGGGGCCTACTGGCGCGCGCGCAGGTTGCGCTTTGCCAGCCGCGCCGAACTGGAGGCGCACCAGGCCCGTCAGATAGCCCGCTTCCGCCAGCGCGTGCTGGCGCGCAGCCCGTACTTCGCCCCCTTGCTGTCGCAGCCGATGCAAGACTGGCCGCGCATGGACAAGGCGGTGATGATGGCCAATTTCGACCGCATCAACACGGCCGGGCTCCGCCTTGATGACGTCCTTGCCTGTGCCCGGCAGGCCGAGGCCTCGCGCGATTTCAGCCCGACGCTGCAAGGATTTAGCGTGGGGCTGTCCTCGGGCACCTCGGGCGGGCGTGGCGCGTTTGTGGTGAGCCGGCAGGAGCAGGCGCAATGGGCCGGCACGCTGCTGGCCAGGTTGCTGCCGCGCGGGCTGCTGGCGGGCGAGCGCGTGGCGCTGTTCCTCCGTGCCAACAGCAACCTGTACACGGCGGTGCGCAACCCCTGGCTCTCGTTCGCGTTCTTCGACCTGTTCACCCCGTTCGAGGATCATCTTGCGCGGCTGGAGCACTATGCGCCCACCATTGTCGTGGCGCCCGCGCAGGTGCTGCGCAGCCTTGCGCTGGCGCGCCAGGCCGGGCGCACGGCACTGCGCCCGGCGCGGGTCGTCTCGGTTGCCGAAGTACTGGAAGCACAGGACCGCGCCTTGCTGGCCAACGTGTTCGGCGAGCCCGGCGAGGTCTACCAGGCCACCGAAGGCTTTCTCGGCGTCACCTGCGCGCATGGCACGCTGCACCTGAACGAGGAATTCGTCCACATCGAGCCGGAATGGCTGGACGAGAGCCAGGAGCGCTTCGTGCCCATCGTGACCGACTTCACCCGCACCACCCAGCCCATCGTGCGCTACCGGCTGGACGACGTGCTGGTGCGGCGCGCGGATGCGTGCCCGTGCGGCAGCCCTGCGCTGGCGCTGGCCCGCATCGAAGGCCGCTGCGACGACATGCTGGTGCTGCCGGGCCGCCTCGGCCAGCCGGTGCAGGTCTTTGCCGACGTGCTATCGCGCGCCTTCGCGCAGGCCCTGCCGCTCGCCGCCGACTACCGCCTGCGCCAGACCGGCGGGCGCACGCTCAGCCTGTATGCCGAAGGCGGCGACGCGGTGCACACGGCTTGCCGCGCGCAGCTGGAAACGGTGCTGGACGGGCTGGGCGTGGCTGTTGCGGATATCGCGTGGCACAACGATGCCGCGCCCCCGGCGGATTTCACCACCAAGCGCCGCCGCATTGTCCGGCTGCGCGAAGCCACGCAAGGCCCGTGACGCACCGCATGCAAAGCGCCGGGGCATGGTGGCGGTGCCGGCAGATGTTGCTGGGCTGGGGCAGCGTCGGCCTGGTCTACGGTAGCACCAGCCTGCTGCGAGGCGCACCGGCGCAGTTGCCCGAAAGCGCGCTGGACCGCCTGATCCCCTTCGATCCTGCCGGCATCTGGCTCTACCTGTCGTTCTTCGCCTTGATACCGGTCAGCTTTGCGCTGGCCCCGCCGCAACGGTTGCGCTGGCTGCGCACGGCGATGCAGTGCGCAGCGCTTGCCTGTGGCGCCGTCTTCCTGGCATGGCCTACCACGCTGGCCTATCCGAGCCTGCCGGGCGACGGGCTGAGCAGCACGGTGCTGGGCTGGCTGATCGCCGGCGACTCGCGGCAGAACTGCCTGCCCTCTTTGCATGGCGCGCTGACGCTGCTAAGCGTCTGGGCGTTGCTCGACCCGCGCCGCAAGCTGCGCAGCGCCTGCGCGATCGGCTGGGGGCTGGCGATCTGCTACTCGGTGGTGCAGACACGCCAGCATGTCTTGCTGGACCTGGCCGCCGGCCTGCTGGTGGGCCTGGCCGCGGGCACGGTGGCCACCTGGCTGGCGCGCCCCAAGGTGTCCGCGGTGACCGTTATCCAAGGACATTCGCAATGAACGCATTCGCGCTCCCCCTGATCGCCATGCTGCTATGCGTGGTGGCTGAGTTGCTGATCCGCAAGCATCGCCGGGGAGAGCCCATTCCCTGGCGTGAGGTGGTGTTCAACCTGGGGTCCGGGCACATCCTGATGTGGTTTTTCCGCGGTCTGGAGATCGCGGCCTTCGGGCTGGTGCTGCGGGTCGCCAACCTGCATTGGATAGACGCATGGCCGCTCGCCTGGCAATGGGTGTTCGGCTTTGTCGCGTGGGACTTCTGCTTCTACTGGATGCACCGGCTGCATCACAAGATACCCCTGCTGTGGGCGGTGCATGTGGTCCATCACCAGGGCGAGCACTTCAACCTGTCGCTAGGCATCCGCAACTCCTGGTACTCGTCGCTCACCAACCTGCCGTTCGTGATCGGGCTGGCTGTGGCGGGCTTGCCGCTGGAGATCTTCGTGGTGGTCTCGTCGATCCACTACGCGGTGCAGTTCTACAATCACAACGGCCTGGTGGGCAGCTCCGGCATCCTGGATCGCTTCCTGGTCACGCCGGCGCATCACCGCGTGCACCATGGCACCGCGCCGTGCTACCTCGACCGGAATTTCGGCGGCACCTTCCTCTGGTGGGACAAGCTGTTCGGCACCTTCCAGCCAAGGCTGGCCGACGTGCCGCTGGATTATGGCGTGCCCGGGACACCGCGCTGCGACAACCCCTTGCTGGCAAGCAACCTGCCGTTGCTGCGCCTCATCGGCGGCACCAGCAAGCATCGTGCGCCGCGCGCTGGGTTCCATGTGCCGGACCTGCTCATCGGCCTCGGCGGGCTGCTGCTGTTCGGCACCGTGATCCACTACATTCACCACGATGGCCAGTGGCAAGGGCAGCGGCAGGCGCTGCTGTTCGGCCTGATCTTTGCCGCCACCATCGCCCTGGGCGCCATGAGCGACGGCCGGCGCCGGGGGGCGGCCGCCTGGGTCTTGCTGACGGGCTCGCTGGCGCTGGCCGGGCCGCTGCTGCAGCCCGCTCCCGACTGGCCGGGCGCGTGCCTGTACCTCGGGCTGCTGCTGCACGGTGCCGCCACCCTGCCGCGCTTGCTGCCGCGCACGCTGTCACGCTGAATTTGTCTGCGTCCACCTTCGCTGGCGAGGCGTCACCCGCCATCCTGTTCAAAATTTAGGCAGTCCGATACATAACCGCCACCATTGGCCAAGCGCGGCACGTCAAGCTCGGTTATCCACACAAGCTGTGGATAACACGATCCGGCAATCGTGGACAAATTGTGTACGTGCGCCGCAACAATCGACTGTGGCCTGGTGCGATACCGGTCGCCTTGTGGATTGGCTCCCCGCCTGCTTTGGGAATCTTCTGCCCGTCCTTGCAGATTGTTCCGAATGATATCCCTCGCTCCGCGGACTATCCTGCCTGGGTCGCCTCGCGGGCAGGCCGGTGGCCGCCCGGCCCTGGCACATTGACAGCCTGACTGGCCCGGCAGCCGATGCGCGCGCCGGCCCGCGAACCGTACTAAATCCAGTTTGTTTGACAATGCCTATGAAGATCGCACTGCTAGCGGATCTGTCGCTTCAGGCCAAAGCCATTGCAGACGCCCTCGCTCGCGCCGGCGTGCATTGCCACACCTATCCCGCAAGCGGGGAGCTCTTCCGTGGCATGGACCAAGCCGGCTACGACGTCCTGCTGATCGACCACGAACTTGCCGACATGCCTGCCATGGAAGCCGTGCGCGCGGTGCGCGGCGCCTGGCGCAGCGAGGTACCGGTGATGGTGGTTTCCCACCAGCGCGACGAAGACTCGGTCGTCAATACCCTGCAGGCGGGCGCCGACGACTACATGATCCGCCCGCTGCGCGCGCGCGAGCTGGTGGCCCGGCTGCACGCGCTGCAGCGCCGCGCCGCCTCGCGCCGGAAAACGCCAAGCCCGGACCTGACCGTCGGGCCCTATTCACTGGACTGCCTGGCGCACGAGGCCGTGTTCCAGGGGCGCAGGCTCGCGCTGCCCCCCAAGGAGTTCGAGCTCGCAGCGTTGCTGTTTGGCAGCGTCGGCCGCGTCTTGTCCCATGCCCATATCGAACGCGCAATCTGGGGCTATTCGCTGCCACCGTTGTCCCGCGCCCTGGCGAGCCTGGTATCGCGCCTGCGCAGGGCGCTGGAGCTCCACCCTCGCAATGGGCTGGTAATCACGGTGGTCTATGGCAAAGGGTATCGCCTGGATGAGACCGGCGCGCGGCCGCCTCGGCCCGGCCCGTTCAGCACTGGCTGAGCACCGGGTGCGGCGCCGGCCTGCCGAGGTAGTAGCCCTGCCCGAAGGGCACGCCGAGATCGCGCAGCACCGCCAGCTCATCGGCGTCCTCGATCCCTTCGGCGATCACCTCGCCGTCCAGCGCCTTGACCAGGGCCAGCACCGTGCGCACGACTTCAAGCCGGCGCGAGCACGTGCCGATGCCACGCACCAGCGACTTGTCCAGCTTGGTGTAGTGTGGCGCGAGGTGGACCAGCCGGTCGAGATTGGCGTGGCCGGTGCCGAAATCGTCCAGCGCATACTGCATGCCCAGTTCGCGGAGCACAGCCATGGCCTGCCCGAAGCGCTCCGCGTCCTCGATGGGGGTCTGCTCGGTCACCTCGATCACGACCCGATCCGGCGCGATGCTGTTCGCCACCAGGGCCCGCATGGCACTCCCGCCGTCGGCTAGCAGGTAGCGCAGCGCCATCGCGCTGAAGTTGAGGAACAGCTTGCCGTGCAAGCCATTCGCCAGGCAAGTGGACAGCCCGGTGCGCGCCGCCCGCAGCTCCAGCTCGATGGTCTCGGCCTCGTCACGCGCCAGGCGGAACAAGGCATCCGGCATGGCCAGCGGCGAGCTGGCAGGCCCCCGGACCAGCGCCTCGTGGCCCAGCACCTCGCCGGTGCCAAACACCACGATCGGCTGGAAGACGGCGTGGAGCTGCGGCAAGCGTAGCCGCGGCACGGGTGCGCCAGCCAGGGGGGAGGCAATCTGCATGGACGGAGTGAACGTGACGTGGGAAGGCGCGGCGCCAGGCGCAAGAGGCTGGTGAGCCAATGTGACTCGCCCTCTATTTCATGTCAGCAATGTGTCACCCGGATGACAAAGCCGATTACCCCTGCGCAATGGCGGGATGTCATTCATGCGTCACAGGTTGCGGCGAGCATGCATGCCATAACAAAGTCATGCCGTCACCCGCGGCAAGCTGGCGCTGCAAGCCGGCGCGCGAGATGGCGGTACCCCAGGGTCAGCATATGGGCCGCGTGGCCCATCGGAGTCTCAACCGTGTTGCAAGCCATCAACCTTCGCCTTCCACGCCGCGCCGGCCGGCGCATGCCCGCCTGGCTGGGCCGGCTTCCCCTCAGCGCGCGCATGTGCGTGGCATTTGCGCTGGTCTATGTGTTCGGCGCCGTGGTGGGGCTGACGGGCATTTTCAGCCTCGTCTCGGTCAAGCAGATGACAGATACGCTCTATCAACGCGATATGCAGGGCGCCATCGCGGCGGAGCGCGCGCAATCGGCGCTGGCCCGGCTGGGCCGCGCCCAGCTTGCCCTGACCATGGCGACCAGCAGCACCGAGCGCGATGGTGCAACCGCCGACATCGATAGCGCCCTCGCCCGCCTCGACCAGGCACTTGGCACCGTGCGCACTGCCGCACCCGCGCAGGCCACCGCGCTGCAAGCGGAACGCGACAGCGCCGCAGCCATGCTGCGTGACTATGTCACGTTGCTGCGCAAGCAGCCGCTCGATGCCCTGCAGTTCGACAGCGCCGTTTCGGTCGACGGCCATTTTCTTGGCGAGCAATTACAGAAGCTGGCCGATCTGGTAGAGGTCACGCGCAAGCAGCAGGAGCGGCAGGCCGCCGATACGGTCGCCACCGTGACGGCCAGCCAGTTGCGCGCCCAGGCCGTGATGATCGGCATGCTGGTGGCGAGCCTTGCAGCGGCGGCCGCGCTGGCCTGGTTTGCCTCGCGCCTGCTGCACTCGGAGCTGGGCGGTGAGCCGGCGGACGCGGCCAAGGTGGCCAGCCGCATCGCCTCGGGCGACCTGCAACAACCCGTGCGCGTGCGCCCTGGCGACGACCACAGCCTGATGAGCCTGTTGGCGCGCATGCGCGACCAGCTCGCCGGCGTGCTGGAAGGGATCCAGCTCTCCGCCGCCGAGATCGCCGCGGCCAGCGAAGGCATCGCCAGCGGCAACCACGATCTGTCGCGCCGCACCGCGCTGCAGGCGGCAGCGCTGGCCGCAGCCGCCGACAGCGTCGCCCGCCTCACCGCGCTGGTCGGCCAAGCCCACGCCCAGGCCACCGAATCCAGCGCCATGGCGCGCCAGGCACGCGAAGCCACCGACGCCGGCATGGCGGTGGTGAACGAGATGAGCGGCGCCATGGACACGGTGAACCAGCACTCGCGCAATATCGCGGAAATGGTCGAAGTGATCGAAAGTATTGCCTTCCAGACCAATATCCTCGCGCTCAACGCCGCCGTGGAAGCGGCCCGCGCCGGCGAGGCCGGGCGCGGCTTCGCCGTAGTGGCGCAGGAGGTGCGCGGGCTGGCGCAGCGCAGCGCCAACTCCGCGCGCGAGATTCGCACCACCATTGGCCAGGCCAGCTCTGAGATCGCCCGTGGGGCACGGCTTAGCGGGCAAGTGGTCAGCGCCATGAGCGGCATCGAGCAGGCGGTAGGCCAGAGCCACCAGTTGGCCGAGCGGCTGTGCGGGGTGGCCGATGAACAGGCGCGCGGCATCCGCTCGGTGGGCGAGGCGGTGGCCCAGCTCGACCAGACCAGCCGGCAGAACGCCGAGCTGGTCGAAGCCGTTACGGCGCAGGCGGCTAGCCTGGATGAGCAAGCGGCAGGGCTGTCGGCTGGGGTCGCGCGCTTCCGGTTCTGATGCTGAATGACCCATGTTCTGCAATGCAGAACATGGGTTCCGCGGTGCAGTTGACGTGTAAGGCGATCGGTGGGAGTATTCCGCCATCGAAAAATCCGGCGGCCCACGCCGGACGCCTTATCTGGAGACTGTGATGAGTAGCACCCCCACGCCCGCCGCGCACGCGCCGGCTGCCGCCCCGTCCGCTTCGCCTGCCACTGCATTTTCCCGCCTGCACCAGACCATCGGCCCCTGGGTCCAGAGCCACCCCGAGCGCGTGGCCCTGATGGACGCCGAGCGGTCCCTGCGCTACGGCGAGCTGGACGGCGCCATTGCCGAAACCGCCCGCGCACTGGCTGGCGCCGGCGTGCGCGGCGGCGATCGCGTGGTGCTGGTGACCGAGAACAGCGTGGGCTGCGCGGTGCTGATCCTGGCGCTTAGCGCGCTGGACGCATGGGCCGTGCCGGTCAATGCCCGCCTGTCCGCCCGCGAGATCGACAACATCATCGAACACTCGGGCGCGCGCATCGCGCTCTACCTCGACAACGCCCATCCCGAAGCACGCGAGCACGGCCTGGCGCTCGGCGCGCAACCGGCCGAATGGCCGCATGCGGGCAAGCTGCTGCTGGGCGCGCTCAATGCAGCCGCCGTGGCTGAGCCGGTGGACGCAGCGGCGCGCGACCAGGTAGCCGCGCTGATCTACACCACTGGCACCACCGGCGCCGCCAAGGCCGTGATGCTGACGCACGCCAACCTGATGTTCATCGGGCGCTCCAACCGCCTGCAGGCGCGCGTGCAGCCGGGCGACCGGGTCTACGGTGTGCTGCCGATCTCGCACGTCTACGGTCTCTCCGTGCTGTTGGTGGGTCCGCTCTCCAACGGCGCCACGGTGTTCTACGAACCGCGATTCCGCCCCGAGAAGCTGGCGCACGCGCTGGTCGCGGAGCGGCTCACCGTGCTGCATGGCGTGCCCGCCATGTATGCCAAGCTGATCGAATGGAGCCGCGCCCAGGCAACGCCGCTGCAAGCGCCCGCGCTGCGCATGGCGCAATCTGGCGGCGCGCCGCTCACCGCCACGCTCAAGGCGGCGTTTGAAGCGAGCTTCGGCATCATCCTGCACAACGGCTATGGCATGACCGAGACCTCGCCCACGGTCTGCCAGACCCGGGTGGAATCGCCGCGCACGGATTGCTCGGTGGGCCCGGTGGTGCCTGACGTGGAGATCCGCCTGGGCGAGCCCCTGCCCGATGGCAGCGGCGAGCTGCTGGTACGCGGCCCCAACGTGATGAAGGGCTACTACCGCCGAGCCGACCTGACCGCGCAGGTGATCGACGCCGACGGCTGGCTGCACACCGGCGACCTGGCGCGCATCGATGCCGACGGCGCCGTCTCCATCGTGGGGCGCTCCAAGGAAATCATCATCCATTCCGGTTTCAACGTGTACCCGGAGGAGGTCGAGCAATCGATCAACGCCTACCCGGCCGTGCTGCAGTCGGCGGTGGTGGGACGCGCGGTGGAAGGCAACGAGGAAGTGATCGCCTTTGTGGAAGTGCGCGAGGGCATGACGCTGGACCAGGCCGCGCTGCGCACCTTCCTGCGTGAGCAGCTGTCGCCCTACAAGATGCCGGCGGAGGTCAGGATCGTGGCCCACCTGCCGGCCGCACCGTCCGGCAAGATACTCAAGGCCAAGCTGCGTGAGCTGCTGGCCAGTGCAGGCTGAGACGCAAGCTCAGCCCCAAGCCAGCCGAGGCCACCCATGTCCGGACCGCAGACCGAAGATCCGCCGCACGAAACGCAAGTGCCGCAGCACATGCAGCAGCACAAGGAAGACCGGCATTTCGTGACCGCGCTGGCGCGGGGCCTCGATGTGCTGGCGAGTTTCCGCAGCTTTGAGACGCGGCTGGGCAATGCCGAGCTGGCGCAGCGCTGCGGCCTGCCCAAATCCACAGTGTCGCGCCTCACGCATACCTTGACCGAGCTGGGCTACCTGCGCCTGGACCCGGAGCTGGCCAAGTACCAGCTCGGCAGCTCGGCGCTGGCCCTCGCGCCGGCGGCACAACATGGCGTGGATGTGCTGGCGGTGGTGCGGCCGTTCATGCAGGAGCTGGCCGACCTGTCCCAGGGCGTGACGTCGCTGATCGTGCGCGATCGGGCGCAGATGCTGATCTTTGAGAACTGCCAGTCGGAGTCATACCTGACGTTGCGGGTGGCGGTCGGCACGCGCATTTCCGGGCTGACCTCGGCCGCGGGGCGTGCCTACCTGCAAGCGTTGCCGGCCGTGGAACAACGGCAAGCACTGGCTGCCTTCCGGCAACAGGAAGGGGTGGACGCCCCCAATGCGCAGGCCATTGTGGAGCGCAGCCGCGCGGAGGTGGAGCGCCAGGGCTGCACCACGTCGTTTGGCGAATGGCTTCCCGACATCAACTCGATCGCCGCCGCGTTCCGGCCCGGCCCGGCGCTGCCGCCGATGACATTGTCGTGCAGCGGGCCTACCGCCATCGTGCCGGCCGCGCTACTGCTTGAGACGGTGCGCCCGCGCCTGCTCGAGAGCATTCGCGGCATCGAAGCGGCGCTGCGCGCGCAGGATCGCTAGGAGCGATTGGCCGGGATTTGTAAAAAAAGAGTTGGGAA
Organism: Cupriavidus sp. GW822-FHT03E04; assembly: GCF_058801495.1. Lineage (NCBI taxonomy): Bacteria > Pseudomonadati > Pseudomonadota > Betaproteobacteria > Burkholderiales > Burkholderiaceae > Cupriavidus > Cupriavidus sp. GW822-FHT03E04. The sequence continues at coordinate 148,560 of NZ_JBXANI010000015.1, read as the reverse complement.
AGCAATCGGATATTAAAAAAGACCGCCTGCCCCAAGGTCGAGAGAGCACGGAGGTAACATGGGCAGGCGGGTGCAAAAGTTTGCCGCTGCTTACGCAGCGCCCAACATCGGAAGCAACGTGTTCAGGTCAACCTGTTACTTGGCGACTCGCTGTCGGTCGATGGCATGTCGAAGCCAGTACCGAACGTGTCGAGCACCTTGAACTTCGCGGTGTCCACACGTGGATCGGGCGTGCCAGTTCGCGTGCCGTCGCTGAACGGATCGAAGGGTCCCCACTTCGCCGCATTGCCTTTGGCGTCGTACTTGACGTGGAGCGCAGCGTCCACCCAAGAGCGTCTCTTTTCGCCCTTGCTTCGCGCGGGCGCAACCGTTGTGAAGCTCGAGGCCACCAGCACCGCGACGGCGAACCCACCAAAAATTACCGACTTGGTAATCATTTTTCGCTCCTTGAGGAAAATACCATCTGAATATTCTTGTAAGGCATCTCATAACGCCGCTCAAAACGTGTGGCGAAGTCCAAGCCCTACCCCAAGCATGGACGTCTCGCCTGCACCGAGGGCATAGCTATTCCCTGTCCCCAGACTGTTGGCATAATTTACGGCGCTATTATCAAGATTGAGTCCCGCGTTCTTTGCGAAAGAAGTTACGACGTAGGCACTTGTACGCTTGGAGAATGAATAATTGGCGATTGCCGTTACTTGCCATGGATTTCCCATTTGCGATTCACCTACTCTTCGGTGAATCTTGTCGTACGCGTACTCCAAAGTGAAATCCACACTCGGTGTCAACTTGTAGTTTGCGCCGATCCAATAGAAATCGTCTCGCAGGATTTCACTTCCGGCCCCATCTTTATTCTTTCCCCAGCGGTACCCGGCCATTATCTTTGCGGGCCCCGCGGCATAGCTTCCGGCAACCGCGAGTTTTTTGAATCCTCCCGTCCCGTTCACCATGCTCGGATTGAATTCGTCAAAGGCTAGCGCTGCTCCAAAACTTCCGCCAAAATAATTCACTCCAACGCCATACGCGGAGTCTCTGCGAAATTGCCCCGGAACCTCGCCGGTTCCTGTGAGCGGGATTGTGCTTGGCGCGGTGGCGGGTAACGCGAGACCTGTTCCAAAGGACCAATGGGCACCGATAGTGAAGGGACCGAAAGCACCGCTATATTTCGCCGTGTTGTCTTCTCGATAGGCAGGCCCAAGAAGAAGTACGGTTGGCGAGTACTGCGTTGCGTAGATTGTTGGTGAGAAATTCGCAATGGAATCAAACAGCGATGTGTATTGACGCCCGAATGTGAATTTTCCAAGGGAGCTACTTTGCAATCCAACGAACGCCTGTCGACCAAAAAGTCGACCCTGCATCTGAGTACCGTTATCGAGACTCACGCCGCTTTCCAGGACAAAAATGGACTGCAGGCCTCCACCAATATCCTCTGTGCCGCGAATCCCCCAGCGCGATCCAGACAGACCACCAGAATCCATTCGATAGACGTTTTTTCCGGCCCCACTATTGAACCCATTGCTTACCAATGGCACCGTACCGACGTGATTTGCGTATTCCATGCTCATATCTGCAACGCCATACAGAATAACGTTAGACTGAGCCCAGGTCATGCCAGAAAATAGGCTCAAGGAGCCCAGAAGAATTGGATTTACCTTCATATTTTGTCTCCTCACCACGATTTTTATGACCTATCGCACAGCAGCACACCTTGGGTGGAGGTCATGCACCCAATGTCTCGTCTAGAAGACGCTTTAATGCAAGTGGATTGGAATCAAGGGAAATGTGGCAGGAACATGCCCTTGCAATTCAATATGACTCGGGCACCAGTTTTCCGGCGGGCTGCGCGGTGGTCTCGTGCCGATCGCGCTGTGCATCGGCCGCGTTGCCTGGCCGAATCCTGAACCAGATCGAGTACATGGCCGGCAGGAACACCAGGGTCAAAATCGTCCCAGCAAATGTCCCGCCGATGAGCGTGTAAGCGAGTGCGCCCCAGAACACTGAATGGGTCAGCGGAATGAAGGCCAGGATGGCGGCCAACGCGGTGAGAATCACTGGCCGCGCACGCTGGACGGTGGCTTCTACAACGGCCCTGAACGGGTCCAACCCTTCGGCTTTGTTGTGCTGAATCTGCCCGATCAGGATCAGCGTGTTGCGCATCAAGATGCCCGACAACGCGATCAGGCCGACCAGCGCGTTGATGCCGAACGGCTGCCCGAACAGAATCAGCGTTGGCACCACACCAATCAAGCCGAGGGGGCTGGTCAGGAACACCATGACCATCGCCGGAATGGACCGCACCTGGAAGATGAGGATCAACAGTGTGACGGCCAGCATGATCGGGAACAGCGGCAGCATGGCCTTCGTCGCCTTGCCCGATTCTTCGATGGAGCCCGCTTGTTCAATGCGGTATCCGCTGGGCAGCTTCTCGATGATCGGCTGAAGCTGCTTGCTGATGGCTGTCGACACGTCGGGCGGCTGCAGGCCATCGGCAATGTCGCCGCGCACCGTGATGGTCGGCACGCGGTCGCGCCGGCGGATGATGGGTTCCTCCATGCGCACATCGATCTTGCCCACTTGCGAGAGCGGAATGCGTTGCCCGTTGGCGCCGGCTAGCGTGAAGTCGCCAATCTTGGCCGGATCCAGTCGGATGTCGCCGGCCGAGCGCGCGGTCACCTGCACGGTGCGGATGTCCTCGCGCACCGCCGTCACCGGAATGCCATTGAGCAGGAACTGCAATTGTTGCGCGACGGCGCTGGAGGTCAGCCCAACGGCCTGCAAGCGGTCCTGCTGCAAGGTGAAGTGCAGCGTGGGTACGCGCATCCCCCAGTCAGTGTTGACGGTGCGCATCATCGGGCTGGCGTCCATCACCTGCCGGACATCGGCCGCGATGCGGCGCAACGTCTGCGCATCGGGGCCGGTCACGCGATAGGCAACCGGGAACGGAGAGTACGGACCGAACACGAGCTGCGTGACCCGTACGCGCGCCTCGGGGGCGAGGCCGTCGGCAATGGCCTGGCGCAGGCGCTGCTTCAACGCGTCACGCTCTTCCTGGCTGTCGGTGCGGATCACGATCTTGGCGAACGACGGATCCGGTAGTTCCGGCCCCATCGCCAGATAAAAGCGCGGCGCACCCTGGCCAACGTAAGCCGTCACAATCTTGGCTTCCTTCTGTTTGGCGAGCCAAGCTTCCAGCTTTGCGGTGGCCGCGCTGGTCTGGTTGATCGATGTTCCATAGGGCATCTGCACCTCGACCAGCACTTCAGGCCGATCCGAAATTGGGAAGAACTGCTTCTTGACCACCGCCATACCGAGAATGGCCAAGACAAAGAGCCCGACGACCGAACCCGCGACCAGCCATTTGCGCGCAATCACGCGCCCGAGCAGCGCACGGAAGCGGTTGTAACGCAGGGTGTCGTAAATCGCATCGTGGCCGCCTTCGACCTTCTTGAAGTCGGGCAGCATCTTTACGCCTAGGTAAGGCGTGAACACCACTGCGACCACCCAGGACGTGATCAGCGCAATGCCGACGATCCAGAACATGTTGCTGGTGTATTCGCCCGCGGTGGATCGCGCAAAGCCATTGGGCATGAAGCCGACGGCGGTCACCAGCGTGCCCGACAGCATGGGCGCCGCAGTGTGGCTCCATGCATATGCCGAAGCGGCGACGCGGCCGTAGCCTTCTTCCATCTTCACCACCATCATTTCGATGGCGATGATGGCGTCGTCCACCAGCAAGCCGAGCGCCAGAATCAAAGATCCAAGTGTGATGCGGTCGAAGTTCTTGCCTGTCGCAGCCATCACCACAAAGACGACCGCCAGTGTCAACGGCACGGCCGCGGCCACCACCAGGCCCGCGCGCCAGCCCATGCTGACGAAGCTCACCAGCATGACCACCAGCAGCGCGGCGAAGAACTTGAGCATGAACTCATCGACGGCAGCGGCGATGTTGACTGCCTGGTCGGTCACCTTGGTCAAGCTCATGCCGAGCGGCATGTCAGCATTGATGGCGCCCACCTCCTTGTCGAGCGCCTTGCCCAGGTCCAGCCCGTTCCAGCCTTCGCGCATGACGATGCCCAGCAGCAAGGCAGGCTGGCCACCATTGCGCACCATGAACGTGGCAGGATCCTCGTAGCCGCGCTTGACCGTGGCAATGTCCGACAGCTTCAACGTTCGGCCCTGCGATACAACCGGCGTATCCCGAATCTTCTGCAGCTCGTCGAACGCGCCGTCCAGACGGATGAATACCTGCGGCCCTTTCGTCTCTACCGAGCCGGCTGCCGTCAGGGCATTCTGGCTGTTGAGCGCGGCAAACACTTCTTGCGGACTCACGCCCAGCGTCGCCAGCCGGTCATGGGAGAACTCGACATAGATGCGCTCCGACTGCTCGCCGATGATGTTGACCTTCTTCACGCCAGGCACGTGCAGCAAGCGCTGACGCAGCGTCTCCGCATCTCGCGCGAGCACACGTTGCGGTTCGCCCTGCGCCTTGAGCGCAAACAACGCAAAGGTCACGTCCGCATACTCGTCGTTGACCATCGGCCCGATCACGCCGGGCGGGAGGTTGGCCACCTCGTCGCTGACCTTCTTGCGCGCTTGGTAAAACTCCTCCTGCACTTCCGACGGTGGCGTGCTGTCGAGCAGGGTCAACGTAGTGAACGCCAGGCCCGGCCGCGTGTACGTTTCCGTGCGGTCATACCAGCGCAGCTCCTGCATGCGCTTTTCGAGCTTCTCGGCCACCTGATCCTGCATTTCCTGCGCGGTGGCGCCGGGCCACGCGGTGATGATGGTCATCACCTTGACCGTAAACGCCGGGTCTTCCGCGCGGCCCAGCTTGAAGAAGGAAATGAGACCCGCCAGGGAGATCAGGCAGATAAGGAACAACGTGATGGCGCGCTCGCGCACGGCGAGCGCCGATAGATTGAAACGACCTTGGCTCACAGGCGCACCCCCGCGATGGCAGTGCTGGCACCTTGCCCTGCCACACGGACTTGCTGTCCTTCACGCAGCAGTTGTACACCAAGCGCGACGATCCGGTCCCCTTGCTTGACTTGGCCAGCAACCCGAGCGCTTTCGTCACCGAGGCGCACGATGGTGACGGATCGCCACGACACCTTCGCCGGATCACCCTGGATGACCCACACGCCCGGGCCCTTGCCGGCATCGAACACGGCACCAAGCGGCACCTGCAGATCGCCTTGCACGGTGGTAAGCCGATCGGGAATCTGGATCGTCACGGTGGCGCCCAGCGGCGCATTGGCCAGTTCCCCATCCAGCACATAGCGCGCTTCGAACGTGCGGGTAAGCCGATCGGCAGCATCCGACAGTTGCCGCAGCTTGGCAGGTACACCGGCGCTTTCCTTACCGAAAAGCGTGGCTTGTGCGACAGAGTCGATCGCCGGCCGCAACGTTTCCGGCAACTGGACCACCGCTTCACGGCGGCCAGCGTGGGCCAGCCGTACGACGGCTTGCCCTGCGTTGACGACCTGGCCGGGCTCGGCCAGCGTCTCCATGACCACGCCTTCACCATCGGCAACAAGCTCTGCGTAACGGCTGGCGTTACGCGCAACATCGGCCTGCGCTTGCGCTGCGCTCAGCTGGGCTTTGGCTGCGTCCGCCGCAGCCTTGGCTTGGTCATAGGCTGAGGCGGAAATGGCGCCAGTTCCTCGCAGATCGCGGTAGCGGGCTTCGTCTTCCGCCGTCTGGTGCGCGCGCGCTCGCGCGGCGCCCACGGCTTCTTGCTGTGCGTGCGCGGCGAGCTTCAGATCGACAGGGTCGATGCGCATGAGCGGTTGCCCGCGCTTGACGGTCTGTCCGGCATCCACAAGCCGCTCCAACACCTTGCCGGGCACGCGGAACCCGAGATCACTCTGCACCCGGGCAGCGACAACCCCCGTGAATGAACGGGACGCGGAAGCGACGGGCTGAACGAACGCGGCACGCACCAACGGTGCCTCGGTGCGCGGATCGGCAGGGGCCTTTTCGCCGCAAGCGCTCAAAGCGAGCGGCAACGCACCAATAACGATAGAGGTAACAAAGCAACGAGAAAGCATGAAAGCCCCATCGACAAGATGATCTGGGCTTTCATTCTGGTTCTTGTGACTATTTTAGTCAATGGTCACAATCAAAAAAATCTGCACATCAGGGGGAAAGACTCCGAAGCACGAGGCTGGAGAGCAGCCCGGGCGCACTTTCCGTGTAGTCAAAGCTGTACTGCAAAAGCAACGGATTCATGTACGGGCGCATGACCAGGTAGATGGCCGTCGTGGCCTCGTCCAACGGCGTCTTGCGCTCGAAATCTCCGGTCTCCCGGCCCTCCTGCAGCACATCGCGCAACAACCTCTGGATGCGGTCCTCATAGGCGATCACCGCTTGCCAGCGTTCAGTCGCTGCCGAGGCCGCGATCTCGTACAGCTTGCGGTCGTGGGAAAACAACCGAAGGCTGGCCTCAGTCAAGGCTTTGAACATGCGCCGGAGCTTCTCCGGCGGGGAGTCGGCGTCGGCCAGGGCGGCATTCACGTCGGCCTCGATGTCGCGCAGGCAGTTGGCGCAGATCATCTCGCCAATGGCCTGCTTGGACTCGAAGAACTTGTAGATGTAGGCCTTGGAAAAACCGATGGCCTTGGCCAGATCGGAAACGGCGGTTTTCTCGTAGCCGTAGCGGCTGAAGTGCTCGGTGGCGGCGGCAACGATCTGGTCTCGCACGTCATGGTCCGCCGGGCCACGGGCGGAAACGGGGTAGGGGGTGGTCTTCATAGGCTCCAGCTTACGCGAGTCGCGATAGTTGAACAACGTGTGACCATTTTGTACTATAGTCACAAAAACACGATGGAAGACATCCATGCTGCCAAAACACTCCTTTATGGCCCTCTTCGCTGCCAGCCTGGCGACCGGTTGTGCCGTCGGCCCCGATTATGTGAAGCCAGATGTGCCGGTTCCCCGACAATTCCAGGGCCAGACAGCAGTGGAGCAGCGGACAGCCAACGCCGAAGCCGATCTGCCTGCGTGGTGGGCTGGCTTTGGCGATCCGCAACTTACGCGGTACGTGCAGCTCGCGCTGGAACAAAACCTGGACCTTGCACAGGCCTTCGCCCGCGTCACGCAAGCCCGTGCGGGGCTTGGCGCTGCCAATGCTGCGTTGCTGCCCTCCGGCAATGTCACGGGCCAGGCCGCGCGTGCGTACCAGTCCGTCGAAACCCCTTTGGGCCGCGTCTTGAATTCGCGGCCCGGCTTCGATCGCTACGGCAACGCTTTTGAGGCCGATGTCAGCGCAAGCTGGGAGTTGGACGTATTCGGCGGCCTGCGCCGTGGCCGCGAAGGGGCTCTTGCCGACTACCAGGCCTCCCAGGCGGGCGCAGTCGCCACACGGCTGGCCGTGGCCGCACAGACTGCCGATATCTACATCATCATCCGCGGCTTACAGACGCGCTTGAAAGTGGCCCGCCACCAGGTACAGACGCAAGAAGAATTGCTCTCCACCATCAACCTGCTGTACGGCAAGGGACTGGCGGCCGAGCTTCAAGTCCGGCAGGCCGAAGGCGCACTCGCTCAGGTTCGCGCTTCCATCCCACAGCTTGAGGCTGGCCTCGATGCGGCGATGAACGCGCTGGATGTGATGCTCGGCTCGCTGCCGGGCACGCACCGGGCGGAGCTTGCGCAAGGCGGCGACATCCCGGCCGCTCCGCAAATTGCGATCAGCGGATCGCCGGGCGAATTACTGAGGCGCCGCCCTGACCTCATCGTTGCCGAGCGCCGCCTGGCGGCTTCCAACGCGCGCATCGGTGTCGCCATTGCGGAGTACTACCCGAAGTTCTCGCTCAGCGGCCTGCTGGGCAGCGCCACATCGGTGGGCGCCGGCAGTCTGTTCGGCAGCGGTGCCAGTCAATTTGCCGGCGTGCTTGGCCTGCGCTGGCGCCTGTTCGACTTCGGCCGTATCAACGCGCAGATCGATCAGGCCAAGGGGCAAGAGGCGGAGATGCTGGCCGCGTACCGGCTCGCCGTGCTGCGCGCCACGCAGGATGTGGAAGACGCCTTCTCTGCCCTCGTCAAGCGCGAAGAGCAAGCGGCCGTGCTCACACAAGGCGTGGATTCGCTTGGCCGCGCGCGAAATGCATCGTTTGCTGCGTATCAAAAAGGCGTCGTCAGCCTGATTGAAGTCCTGCAAGCCGACGAAAGCCTGTTACGTACATCAGACGCGCGCGCGCAGGCGCAAACCGAATCAGCGCGCGCTGCCGTCGCGGCTTTCAAGGCCCTGGGCGGTGGGTGGCAGCCCAACGAATCGATCGACGTTGCTAGCAAATAGTCACTGTGCGGATGAGGCTGCGCATTCAGCACGGCTCATCGCTCGAACCTTTACCGCAGCACCGAACCACGCATACCGAAAGAAACTGCCATGTCTAGTTCCAAAGTTGTCGTCATTACAGGCGTGTCCTCGGGCATCGGCCGTGCCACCGCCGCGAAGTTTGCGCTGCGGGGCTGTCTGGTATTCGGCACCGTGCGCAACGTCGCAAAAGCGCAGCCGCTACCGGGCGTTGAGCTGGTCGAGATGGATATCCGCGATGAAGCCTCTGTTCAGAGGGGGATCCAGGCCATCATCGCGCAGGCCGAGCGCATCGACGTGCTGGTCAACAGTGCCGGCGTGACGCTGCTCGGAGCGACCGAAGAAACCTCGATCGCCGAAGGGCAGGCGCTGTTTGACACCAACGTGTTTGGCATCTTGCGCACCACACGAGCCGTATTGCCACACATGCGCGAGCAAGGTTCGGGAAGAATTGTCAACATCAGCTCGGTGCTCGGGTTTCTGCCAGCGCCGTACATGGGTCTCTATTCGGCGTCCAAACACGCCGTGGAGGGGGTGTCCGAAACACTGGACCACGAGGTGCGCAAGTTCGGCATCCGTGTGGTGCTTGTCGAACCCTCATTTACCAAGACTAGTCTGGACATCAATGCCCCTCATGCAGTTTCCAAGGTAACTGCCTACGACGACGAGCGCAGCGTCGTTTCGCAGGCGATTCAAGAAAGTGTACAAAAAGCACCGGATCCCGATGGCGTCGCGAGCACGGTCGTCGATGCCGCCTTTGGTACGTGGAAAATGCGCCGCACACCCAAAGGCGAGGCCTCCCTCCTGAGCAAGCTGCGCCGTTTCATGCCGGCAGGCCCGGTCGATGCAAGTCTGCGGAAAACGTTCGGGCTCTCCTGAGGCGCTTTATCCCATCCACCGCTTTGCGGAGGTTCTGCGGATTCTTTGCGAATCCCGGCCGACCATCGCTAGGCACCCGCGTTTTGCCGCCATGATGGCGGCGGCCGTGGTCTGCCCTGCGGCTTGCATGTCATGATTCGCACCAGACCACCACGCCGTCGCGCCGGCACGCGCTTCACGAACCCACCGGGACCAGACCATGACCACATTGATTGCCGCCGACGTTACCGCTGCTGCCACGGGGATGAGCCAGCAGGACCTGCGCCTGCTGCGCGAGGCCATCCGCCTGTCGGCGGCGTCCCGCGCCCGCGGGCGGCATCCTTTTGCGGCGCTGGTGGCGGACGCCGACGGCAATATCATCGCCAGCGCCGGCAACAACTCGATGCCGCCCGAGGGCGACCCCACCCAGCATGCCGAACTGGTCGCCGCGGCCGAAGCCGCCCGCAAGCTGTCGCCGCAGGCACTCGCCAGCGCCACGCTCTACACCAGCGCGGAGCCCTGCTGCATGTGTGCCGGCGCGATCTACTGGTGCAACATCGGGCGGGTCGTGTACGCGCTGTCCGAGCACCGGTTGCTGACGCTGACCGGCGCGCACCCCGAGAACCCCACCTTCTCGCTGCCCTGCCGGGAGGTGTTCGCGCGCGGGCAGCACAGCGTCGCCGTGCTGGGCCCCGCGCTGGAGGACGAGGCGGCGCAGGCGCACGCGGGCTTCTGGCAGGACTGATCGCGCTTCGGCGCCGGGCTGCGCCTCAAGCCAGCGGCGCCGGCGCCGCCATGCCGAACTTGTCCAGCCAGGGCTGGATCTGCGGCAGGATGGCGGGATTCAGCGCCACGCCATCGCGCAGCTGGCGCGCCTTGCGTTCCAGCGCACCCTGCCCCGGCAGGCGCACGCGATCCACGCCAGGGCGCGGCGGATTATCCGTGCAGGCCCGCGCGATCCAGCCCATTTGCCCGGCAAAGGCTTCTTCACCGGCAAAGGCAGACGGATCCAGTATCTGCAGGAACACGGTATTGCCCCAGCGCTTGCCCGGATCGTCGCGGCCATGGCCGGACAGGCCGGCGGTCAGCGCTTCCACCATCAGCGACAACGCATAGCCCTTATGGCCGGCATCGAGCCCGCCCAGCGGCAGGATCGAGCCCGCGTGCGGCGCAAACATGACGGCGGGGTCGTCGCTGGCGTTCCCGTTCTCATCGATCAGCCACTGGTGCGGCAGGCGCTTGCCTTCCTTGTACAGCCGCGTGGTCAGGCCGACCGTGGTGACCGAGGTGGAGACATCGATCAGCACCGGGCCGTCGGGCGTGGGAAAGCCCGCCGCCACAGGACTGGGCGAGAACACGGGGCGGGTGCCGCCGAACGGCGCCACGGTCATGGCGGCCGGCGCCGAAGAGTACAGCAGCATGACGAAGCCTTCCCGCGTGGCGCGCTCCAGGTAGGCGGCCAGGCACGCAATATGGTGCGCGCGGCGGATGGTGACCGTGCCGGTGCCGTAGTCGCGCGCCCGCGCCATCGCGCTTTGCATGGCGCGCAGGGTCAGCCAGGGCCCCGGCAGGCGCTTGCCGTCCCAGGTGGCCACGGCGGCGCGGTTGGCCAGCACCTCGTAGTCCTCCTTGACGGCCATGCTGCCGCTTTCGATCTCGGCCAGGTAGGTGGGCAGCAATTGCAGGCCGTGTGTATCGTGGCCCATCAGGTCGCCTTCGACCAGGATGTCCGCCACGTCGGCGGCCCGGTCGGCGGGCATGCCCGCGCGCTCGAACATGGCCTGCGCCATGCTGCGCAGCGCGGCGGCGTCATGGCGCACGGTGGCTGGGGGTTGGCTTTGCATAGGGGCTCCGTCAGGTCGGGCGCGACCGGCGCGCCCAGGGTTTTACTCGTTGACCGATACGCCGGCCGCCTTGACCACCTTTTCCCAGCGCGCCTTCTCGGCCAGCGCGAAGACCTGGAATTCTGCGGCGGGCTTGGGGTCCGGCTCGGCGCCGGCATGGACCAGCTGCTCGCGGAACTCGGGCCTGCGCATGGCCGCCATCACCGCATCGCTCACCTTCGACACGATCTCGCGCGGCGTGCCAGCCGGGGCAAACAGGCCGAACCACGAGCCGGTCACAAAGCCTGGCAGGCCGGCTTCTTCCATCGTCGGCACATCAGGCAGCGCGCTCATGCGCTGGGTGCCGGTCACGGCAAGCGCCTTGAGCTTGCCGGACTTGACGAAGGGCAGCGAGGTCGGCGCGTTGTCGAACATGATCTGCACCTGCCCGCCCATCAGGTCGGTCACCGCCAGCGCGCTGCCCTTGTACGGCACATGCACCATCTGGATTCCGGTCATGACCTTGTACAGCTCGCCCGACAGGTGGATCGAGCTGCCCGCACCCGACGAGGCAAAGGTGGCCTTGCCGTTTTCGCTCTTCACGAACTGCGTGAGTTCCTTGACGTTCTTTGCCGGCACGGCGGGATTGACCACCAGGATATTCGGCACCGAGGCGACCATGGCCACGGCAGTGAAATCCTTGGCCGTATCGTAGGGCATCTTGCGATAGAAGCTGGCATTGATCGCATTGGTGCCAACCGTGCCCATCAGGAAGGTGTAGCCGTCCGGCGCCGACTTGGCAACGATGTCGGCGCCGATGTTGCCCGAGGCGCCGGGGCGGTTTTCCACCACCACCGGCTGGCCCAGCGCCTTTTGCAGGTCGCGCCCGATCAGCCGGGCCACGATATCCGTATTGCCGCCAGCGGCAAACGGCACCACCACGCGGATCGGCCTGGACGGATAGGTGTCCGCCTGCACGGGCAACGCCACGCACGCGGCGGTGGCGGCCAGGGCGGCCAGCAGCGTGCGGCGCAACGGCTTGTAGCTTTGATGCATGGGTGTCTCCTCTCAGGTTCTTGTTGTGATGCTTGGCGCGTGGCGTGCAGTGCGCTCAGTGCGATGCGCCCGGCAGCAGCCGGCCCGGGTTCATCAGCCCGTGCGGGTCCAGCGCGTGCTTGATCTTTTGCATCAGCTTCATTTCCACAGCGGATTTGTAGTGCGCGTTCTTGTCGACCTTGAGCTGGCCGATGCCATGTTCGGCCGAGATCGAGCCACGCACACGGTGCACGGCCTCGTACACCAGCGCGCTGATGGCCGCGCCGTTGGCCCGCACAAAGTCCGCTTGCGACACGCCGTACGGCGCGCTGACGTTGTAATGCAGGTTGCCGTCGCCCAGATGGCCAAAAGCCAGTACGCGAGCGCCGGGATTGGCGGCCACGATGGCGGCGCTGGTGTGCGCAATGAACGCGCCGATCGCGGAGATCGGCACCGAGATGTCGTGCTTGAGGTTGTCGCCCTCCAGCGACTGGGCCTGCGGCAGGTGATGGCGGATCCGCCACAGCCCATCGGACTGCGCCAGCGAGGCCGCGATGGCAGCGTCCGCCACGATGCCAGCCTCGAAGGCCTCTTCCATCAGCTCCCCGAAGGCCTGCGTGGCGTGCGCCTCGCTATGCGGGTCGCTGCTCTCCAGCAGCACATACCAGGGATGCTCCTGCCCGAAGGGCGCGCGGCAGTCCGGGAAATGTCGCGCCACCAGTGCCACGCACACGCCGCTCATCAACTCGAACGCCGTCAGCGTGGCGGCTAGCCGGCGCTGGGCCAGTTCCAGCAGGCGCAGTGCCGCATGCGGATCGCTCACCGCGGCCAGCGCCGTCATGCGCGCCGCCGGACGCGGGAACAACTTGAGGGTGGCGGCAGTGATCACGCCCAACGTGCCCTCCGCGCCGATAAAGAGCTGCTTGAGGTCGTAGCCGGTGTTGTCCTTGCGCAGGCCGCGCAGGCCGTCCCAGATCTCGCCGTCGGGCGTTACCACTTCCAGCCCCAGGCACAGCTCGCGTGTATTGCCGTAGCGCAGCACCTGCACCCCGCCCGCGTTGCTGGCGAGATTGCCGCCGATGGTGCAACTGCCCTCCGCGCCGAGCGACAGCGGGTACAAGCGCCCCGCTTCCTGCGCCGCCTGCTGCACGGCGGCCAGGATGCAGCCCGCCTCCGCGGTGAGCGTGTTGTTGATCGGATCGATCTCGCGGATGCGGTTCAACCGCGCCGTGGACAGCACCAGCGCGCGGCCGCGGTCGTCCGGGATGGCGCCACCCACCATGCCCGTATTGCCACCCTGCGGCACCAGCGGCACTTGGCGCGCCGCGCACCAGCGCACGATGGCCGCCACGTCGGCCGTGCTATCGGGCTGCGCCACGGCCAGGGCGCGGCCGGTCCAGCTGCGGCGCCAGTCGGTGAGAAACGGCGCAGTGTCATCGGCGGCGCTCAGCAAGCGGCCGGCAAACTGGCTGCGCAAGTCGGCCAGCGTGGCATCGGTCATGGGATGTCTCCTGTCTTGTATTTTGTTTTTTGCTTTCTTCTTCTTTCAGTCCGCGATCCGCATCGCCGGGGTGATCTGGCGCGGGTCCGTGACCAGCTCCAGCACGGCGGGCTTGCCCGCGGCCTGCGCGCGCGCAAAGGCCGCGGCGAAATCTTCCGTCTGCGTCACGCGCTCCGCCCAGGCCCCGCACGACTGCGCCATCGCCACAAAATCCGGGCTCGGGATGTCCGTGCCGCTGACGCGCCCGGGATAGCGCTTCTCCTGGTGCATGCGGATGGTGCCGTACATGCCGTTGTTGACCACCACCACGATCAGGTTGGCGCCGTACTGCGCGGCCGTGGCCACTTCCTGCGGGTACATCAGGAAGCAGCCGTCGCCGGCGAAGCACACCACGGTGCGCTGCGGGTCGCGCAGCTTGGCGGCGATCGCCGCGGGCAGGCCGTAGCCCATGGCACCGCAGGTGGGGGCCAGTTCGGTGCGCGGCTGGCGATAGGCGTAGTAGCGATGCAGCCAGACCGTGTAGTTGCCGGCGCCGTTGGTCAGCACAGCGTCGTCGGGCAAGACCCGGTCCAGGTGCGCGACCACCGCGCCCATGTCCACGCCGGTGAGCTGCGGGTGCGGCTTGGCCGGGGCCACGAAGACGCCATGCGCGGCGCGCGCGGCGCTGGTCCAGTCGCCCCAGCGCACCGCCGCCGGCGGCGTGAGCGCGGCCAGCATGGCGGCGCCGGGCTCGATGCCCGCATGGATGGCCAGCTCGGGCTGGTAGACGCGGCCCAGCTCGGCACTGTCGGCGTGCAGGTGGAACAGGCGCTGGCGCGGCTGCGGGGCCTCCAGCAAGGTGTAGCCGTCGGTCGCGATATCGCCCAGCCGCGTGCCGAAGGCCAGGATCACGTCGGCCGTGCGCACGCGCTCGGCCAACGCCGGGTTGACGCCCAGACTGAGGTGCCCAACGTAGTGCGGATCGCGATTATCGAATACGTCCTGGCGGCGGAACGCACAGGCCACCGGCAGGTTCCAGCGCTGCACGAAGGCCGCAAAATCGGCCGCCGCCTGCGCGCTCCAGTTGGCGCCGCCGGCAATCACCAGCGGGCGCTCGGCCCCCGCCAGCGCGGCAGCGAGCGCATCGGCATCGACCGCGCGCGGTGCCGCCGCCACCGGGCGATAGCGGCCAGTATCGGCCACCTCGCACAGGCCGTCCAGGACGTCTTCGGGCAGGGAAATCACCACCGGGCCGGGCCGGCCCGAGGTGGCGCACTGGAACGCGCGTGCCACCAGCTCAGGGATACGAGCCGGATCCTCGATCTCCACCACCCACTTGGCGATGGAGCCGAACATGGCGCCGTAGTCGACCTCCTGGAAGGCCTCCCGGCCCTTGTGGCCGCGAGCGATCTGCCCAACGAAGAGCAGCATCGGCGTGGAATCCTGCGCTGCGATATGCACGCCGATGCTGGCGTGCGTGGCGCCCGGGCCGCGCGTGACGAAGCAGATGCCCGGGCGGCCCGTGAGCTTGCCGTCGGCCTCTGCCATGTTGGCCGCGGCGCCTTCGTGCTTGCAGACGATCAGGTCAATGGCGGGCTGGTCGTGCAGCGCGTCGAGGACATCCAGGAAGCTCTCACCCGGCACGCAGAAGATACGCTCCGCGCCGTTGATGCGCAGCGCGTCCACCAGGATCCGGCCGCCGGAGCGCGCCGCCGGATTGGCGGAGGAGGAAGTGGAAGGCACGGTAGCTGCAACGGATTGGCTGGTCATGGCAGAAAGGAAATGGTGCAGTGCAATCGGGCCGGAGCCGGGATGAGAGCAATCCGGAACCTCCGGGAATGTAGCGATTGTTACGTCGCGAACGCTTCGGGCGCCTGGCTTCAGGCGCATTTCTGTTATGCGTAAAACGCAAGGCTACTACCACGGCACGCGTGTAGCCTGTTGCCAGGCGATCCCACCCTGCCACATGCGCCGCTTGCCAGAGCATAGCGGCCACGTCACGCAGCGCAAAGGACGATGGCCCAGACAAAAATACAATGGAGACCAAGACATGCTTCTGCAGCTTCTGCACCTGCGGCCCCTTCGGGCCAGCCAGCCGGCCCATCAGTCCCATCCCGTTTTGCAGCCCGTTTTGCAGCCCATTTTCCGCGCCGTTTCCCCATCTCGCCGCGCCTTTGGCCTGCTCGCCTGCGCCCTGGCCGCCGTTGGCGCGCTGCCGGCCCATGCGCAGGACACCTGGCCGGCCAAGCCGGTCAACTACGTGGTGCCCTTTGCCGCGGGCGGCACCACCGACGTGCTCGGCCGCCTGATTGGCCAGCGCCTGTCGCAGATGATCGGCCAGCCGGTGGTGGTGGAGAACCGCGCCGGCGCGGGCGGCAATATCGGCTCCGACTATGTGGCCAAGGCCGCGCCGGACGGTTACACCCTGGTCGGCGGCACCATCAGCTCGCACTCGATCAATGTGAGCCTGTATCCGAAGATGCCTTACGACCCGATCAAGAACTTCCAGCCCGTGGCCCTGATCGGCACCCTGCCCAACCTGCTGGTGGTCAACGCCAACAGCCCGTGGAAGACCGTGCAGGACGTGATCGCCGCCGCCAGGGCCAAGCCCGGCGCCGTCTCCTTCGGCTCGGCCGGCAACGGCACCTCGCAGCACCTGGCCGGCGAACTGTTCTCCAGCATGGCGGGCGTCAAGCTGCTCCACGTGCCGTTCAAGGGCAGCAGCCCCGCCGTGCAAGCCCTGCTGGGCAACCAGGTTGATGTCTTGTTCGAGAACAGCGTGGCCGCCATGCCGATGATTCAGTCCGGCAAGTTCCGCGCGCTGGCCACCACGGCCGCCAAGCGCGCTCGCGAACTGCCGGACGTGCCGACCGTGGCCGAAGCCGGCGGCGCGAAACTGCAAGGCTACGAGATCGTTTCCTGGCAAGCCGTGTTTGCCCCCGCTGGCACGCCTGCACCCATCGTCAACCGCCTTGCCGCGGACATCGGCAAGATCATCCAGGAGCCCGACATGCGCGCCCGGCTGGCCTCGCTCGGGATCGAGCCGTCCGGCGCCGGCCCGGCCGAACTGGGCGCGTTCCAGAAGAGCGAAGTGGCCAAGTGGGCGCAGCTGATCAAGAGCGCCAACATCCGGCCGGAATGACGCCAGTGCATGGCTCGCATGGCTTGCCGGGTACCCAAGCCGGGCCCGGCGGCTTATCATGGGGGCCGCCATGTTCGACCGATTTCCCCACCGATCTCCCCTTCTCTTTCGAACCCCAAGCTCATGAGTGAACACCGCATCCCGACTCCCGCCCTCCATCAATGGGTGGTCGATCTCTGGCTCGCCGCCGGCTCCGATGCCCGCGAGGCCCGCCTGACCGCCGACCACCTCGTCGGCGCCAACCTGTCTGGCCACGACTCGCACGGGGTCGGCATGATCCCGAAGTACGTGATGTCCTGGCAAGGCGAGCAGCTTCAACTGAACCAGCGCGTGAGCGTGGTGCACGAGGCTGGCGGCATCCTCAGCCTGGATGGCAATCGCGGCATGGGCCAGGCGGTGACCGAGGAAGCCATGGGCCTGGCCATCGAGCGCGCGCGCGAGCACGGCGTATGCGTGCTGGGGCTGCGCGCCTCGCACCACCTGGGCCGGGTTGGGCACTGGGCCGAGCAGGCTACCGCTGCCGGCATGATCTCCATCCACTTCGTCAATGTCCTATCCAAGCCGATCGTGGCCCCGCATGGCGGCTATGAGGCGCGCTATGGCACCAACCCGTTCACCATCGGCGTGCCGGTGGCCGGCGGCGAACCGCTGGTGATGGATTTCGCCACCAGCGCGATCGCGCTGGGCAAGGTGCGCGTGGCCAACAACAAGGGTGTGACGGTGCCCCCGGGCTGCCTGCTCGACACCGAAGGCCACCCTACCGACGACCCGGCCGTGATGTTCCCGCCCCCTGGCCAGGCGCAGGGCGCGCTGCGCCCCTTCGGCGAGCACAAGGGCTACGTGCTGGCGGTGATGTGCGAACTTCTGGGCGCGGCGGTCACCGGTGGCCACACCATCCGCCCGGAGACCCTGACCCACGAGCACGCGGTCTGGAACAACATGCTGGCCATCGTGTTCGACCCCGAGCGCCTGGGCAGCAGCACCACCTTTGGCCATGAAGTGCAGGCCTTCGTCGACTGGCTGCGCTCGTCGCACCTGCAGCCCGGCACCGATGCCATCCTGCTGCCCGGCGAGCCGGAACGTGCCTGGCGCCGCGCCCGCGCCGAATTCATGCCGGTGGACAGCGGCACGCTGGCCCAGCTTGACGACGCCGCGGCGCGCGTGCAGGCAGCGCGCGGCAAGTCGCCCGGCCCGCTGTCGCGGCTGGCGGTGGACTGATCCCCCGCCCCGGCGACTCACCGAAACCTTCAGGCCTAGCGACCATGCCCCACCTCATCATTGAAATTACCGAAAACACCCGCCTCACCTGCTCGCAGGAAGAACTGCTGGACGAGGCCAATGCCGCGCTGCTGGCCTCCGGCCAGTTCGGCGAGCCGGACATCAAGTCGCGCTGCATCACGCTGACCTCCTACCGCCAGGGCACCGAAGCGCGCGAGCGCGCTTTCGTCCATGCGCGCCTGCACATCCTGGACGGCCGCGACCTGGCCGTGCGCCAGGCACTGAGCCAGGCGATCTGCGAGGTCATTGCCGACGCGGTGCGCCCGGCCAACGCGGAAGACAGCGTGCAGGTCAGCGTGGAGGTGGTGGAGATGGAACGCGCCAGCTTCACCAAGCAGATCGTCAGCGGTTCGCACTGACCCGCCAGCCCAGCAAGCCATCTGGCATCAGCGCTGGCCCCGCAGCCGGTCAAAGGCTGAATGCGGGGCCACACCGCCCTGGCAGATCGTGGGCACCGGCTGACCCATTCGCCTTCCAGACTGAAAACAGGAACACCATCGTCATGTCCCCCCTCCCGAATTCAACCTTGCCCTCACCCCTTCCCAACCGCTTTCGTGCCGACGTGCTGGCGCACAAGCGCGTGATCGGGTGCTGGTGCTCGCTGGGCAACGCCACCACCACCGAGATCCTCGGCCTGGCCGGCTTCGACTGGCTGCTGCTCGACGCAGAGCATTCGCCCAACGACGTGCTGACCTTCATCCCGCAACTGATGGCGCTGCAAGGCAGCGTGAGCGCGCCGGTAGTGCGCCCGCCCGCCAACGATCCGGTGTTGATCAAGCGCCTGCTGGACATCGGCTTCTACAATTTCCTGATTCCCTTTGTGGAGAGCGCGGAGCAGGCCGGGCGCGCGGTGAGCGCCACCCGCTACCCGCCAGCGGGCATGCGTGGCGTGTCGTCGGTCCAGCGCAGCAACCGCTATGGCACGGTGCCGGAGTACTTCAGCCAGATCAATGACAATATCTGCGTGCTGGTGCAGATCGAAAGCCGCAAAGGCGTGGACGCGGCCGACGAGATCTGCGCGGTCGATGGGGTCGACGGCATCTTTATCGGCCCGAACGACCTCGCGGCCGCCTACGGCCACCTCGGCAACCCCAACCATCCCGAAGTGCAGGCGCAGGTGGCGCGCATCTTCGCGGCCGCCAGGCGCGCCGGCAAGGCCGTGGGCACGCTGACACCGGTAGAAGCCGACGCGCGCCGCTACCTGGACATGGGCGCGAGCTTCGTGGCGGTGGGCGTGGACCAGAGTCTCTTCCGTACCGCGACGCAGGCGCTGCGCGATCGTTTCGCCAGCTAAGCGCTGCGATGAACTCCGAGGATCTGGCCTGCTTCGTCTGCGTCGCCAACACGCAGAGCATCTCGCGCGCCGCGCTCGAAATGGGCGCGGACCAGTCCACCGTAAGCCGGCAGATCGCCCGGCTGGAAGCCGCGCTGGACACCCGCCTGTTTCACCGCAGCGGGCGCGGCGTGGTGCTGACCGAAGCCGGCCAGACGTTGATTGTCTATGCGCGGCAGGTAGCGGCCACGCTCGCCGAAGCCCGCGAAGCCATCCGCGCTTCGTCGGCGCAAGGCCCTGCGCAACTGGTGATCGCGGCGCAGCCCACCATCGCCAACACCGCATTCGCCAGCATCGGCACCGCGCTCAAGCAACGCTTCCCGGCGACCAAAGTGCGCTTCGTCGAAGGACTGGCCAGCCCCGTGCTCGCCTGGCTGGCGGCTGGCGAGATCGACGTAGCCCTGCTCTACCTGCCCGAGCAGCAAGGGGCGCTGAAGGTCGACATCCTGCTGGAAGAAGACCTGACCCTGGTCACGCCGACATCCTGGAGCCACCTCGGCCCGACCTTTCCCGTGCGCCGCCTTGGCGAAGTGCCTCTGATCCTGCCCAGCACCGGACACGGCCTGCGCGTGCTGGCCGAATCGCTCGCTGCTCGCGCGGGCACCACCCTGCAACTGGCGCTGGAATGCGACGCGTCCAATACCGTATCGATGCGCCTGGTGGAAGACGGCTGCGGCGCCACCCTGCTGCCGTTTGCCGCGGTCGCGGATCGCGTAGCGCAAGGCCGGCTGCATTCCGCCCGGCTGGTGGATCCGGTCGTGACGCGGCAGGTGGCGCTTGCCACCGCGCGTAACCGCACACCGGTGCCAGAATTGTGGGACATCATGCAAACGGTGCGGCAGTCTGTGCGCAATATCGTGATGTCGGGGGCGTGGCCGGGGGCGCGGTTGATTTGACACCTCAGATGCTGGCTGCCTGTTGCCGCCTTGAAGGTTTTGCAACCGCCGTCTAGGCTCGATGCCTGAAGCCAACGCTTGGGAGAACGCCCGTGCACGCCGACCAACTCCGCACCCTCCAGGCCCCGCTCAAGGAAAAGTACCGAGAACACCCCGAGGCTGCCTTGATCACCTTGCGTGCATCGAGCCGCCTGGGCGAGGGGGTTACCTGCCACGTCGAAACCGGCAAGGCCATGGTCCAAGCCGGCCTGCATCCTGCCACCGGCGGCACCGGCCTGAGCGCCTGCTCCGGCGACATGCTGCTGGAGGCCCTGGCCGCCTGCGCTGGCGTCACGCTGAATGCGGTGGCTACCGCGCTGGGCATCGTGCTGCGCGATGCGCGCGTGCTGGTGGAAGGCGACCTCGATTTTCGCGGCACGCTTGGCGTGAGCAAGGACGCCGCCGTGGGCTTGCGCGCGATCCGGATGCGGTTTGAACTGGATACCGATGCGCAGGCCGAGCAGCTCGAATCGCTGCTGCGGCTGACCGAGCGCTATTGCGTGGTGTATCAGACACTCGCCCGCGGTACGAAGATCGACGTAACCCATGCCGCCGGCACGGGGCCGGCGGCATAGCCTGCCGGGAAGCGCTCAGGGCTTGATGTTCTGGTTGTGGCGGAACAGGTTGTTGGGGTCGTACCGCCGCTTGACCTCGACCAGCCGGGCATGGTTCGGCCCGTACGCGGCACCGACGCGATCGCCCTCTTCCTGCGTCAGGAAATTCACGTATACGGAGCCAAGCGCGTACGGTGCGGCGGCCTGGAACACCTCGCGCGACCAGGCAATGCAGGCGGCGTCGTCGGCCGGCTCGGTCCAGCGTCCATGCACGTTCATCACGTAGTTGGCATCGCGATTGGGGTAAGCCATGGCGTCTGCCGCGACCCGGTTGGTCTGGCCGCCCATGGCGCCGATGAAGATCTCGGTGTGCGGCGAGGGCAGCTTGTTGACGTAATCCACCAGCAACGTGAGCAGGCCATCATCCAGCCCGGCGAAGTTGTGCGATTTCCAGTAGTTGCGCGCCCCCGGCGTGAGCAGAGGATCGAACGCCTGCTGCCACGCAGCAAACGGCATGGGTCCGACATGCTCGCCATAGGGCGTGCCGAGATGGCGCAATGGCTCAACCAGTTGCGGCCCGTTGGCTGGCGGCCCGATGTAGCAGATAGCCAGCGCCACGATGGGCTTGCCATGGGTCTGCGGCGGCAGGAACGGCAGCGGCGGCGCGAGCCGCATCACGGCCCACACGGTCAGCTCGTCGGGCATGCCGTCTAGGCGGTCGCGCAGGGCTTGCAACACGGCCACGCCCTGCTCCAGTGGATAGACGATCAGGCCACCATAGATCTCCGGGCCGACTGGCCGCAGGGCGAACTCGAACATGGTGACCACGCCGAAATTGCCGCCGCCGCCGCGAATGGCCCAGAACAGGTCGGGATGCTCAGTGGCGCTGGCGTGCACCAGCTTGCCATCGGCTGTCACCACCTGGGCGCTGACCAGGTTGTCCACGGTGGTGCCGTACTTGCGGCTGATCCAGCCAAAGCCGCCGCCCAGGGTGAGTCCGGCCACGCCGGTGGTGGAGTTGATGCCAAGCGGCGTGGCAAGGCCGAAGGCCTGCGCCTCGTGGTCGAAATCGCCCAGCGTGGCCCCGGGCTCGACATAGGCGCGCAGCGCGGTGGGGTCGATCCGCACCGATTTCATGCCCGACAGGTCCAGCGTGATGCCGTCATCGCAAAGCGCCAGGCCGCCGATGTTGTGGCCGCCGGCGCGTACCGACAGCGGCACGCCGTTGTCCCGCGCGAACGCGACCGTATCGATGACATCGGCCGCGCCGGCGCTTTTGACGATCAGCGCGGGACGGCGGTCGATCATGGCGTTCCAGACTTGCCTCGCCTGCTCATAGCCCGGCTCGCCAGGTTGCAGCACCTGGCCTCTCAGTTTCGACTTCAACCCATTGACCAGCTCACTCGACAAATCGGCCATGATGCACCTCGCGACGGAATCCCGGATAGGGGTTCGGCCGCGGCACTGGCCGCGCGCCACGAAGCAAGGCTTGATCCGTGCTTCATCCGTCTCCGGCGTCATGTCGGGGAGAGGATGGCATGGCGAACTGAAGGGGGGAAGGCAGCAGGCGTGGTAGCCAGGAGAAGGGCCGAATCCTTCCTCATTTAAGGTTGGCCCCCGGCGAATGTAAAGCGGCCGGGACACTGGTCCCGGCCGCGTATCGCCGCATCGATTTTCTTTGGCCGCGCTGGCCGGGCTAACGGGTCAGGTTACCGGCGCCGGGTTGAACAGCACCAGCGAGTTGTGCAGCTTGTGGTGCTCGGCCCAGGTCTTCTTGCGCCCGCTCGCCACATCCAGCATCAACCGGAACAACTCCCAGCCCACATCCTCGATGGTGGCTTCGCCGGTGGCGATGCGGCCAGCGTTCACGTCCATCAGGTCGTGCCAGCGGCGTGCCAGATCGCTACGCGTTGCCACCTTGATCACCGGCACTTCGGCCAGGCCATACGGCGTGCCGCGGCCGGTGGTGAATACGTGCAGGTTCATGCCGGCGGCCAGTTGCAGGGTGCCGCAGATAAAGTCGCTGGCGGGCGTGGCCGCGTAGATCAGGCCCTTTTGCTTGAGCTTCTCGCCGGGGGAGAGCACGCCGGTGATGGCCGTGCAGCCCGACTTGACGATCGAGCCCATGGCCTTCTCGACGATATTGGACAGGCCGCCTTTCTTGTTGCCGGGCGTGGTGTTGGCGCTGCGGTCGACACGGCCCTTTTCCAGGTAGCGGTCGTACCAGTCCATCTCGCGGATCATGGCCTGCGCCACTTCCGGCGTGGCGGCACGCGCGGTGAGCTGGTCGATGCCATCGCGCACTTCAGTGACCTCCGAGAACATCACGGTGGCGCCCGCGCGCACCAGCAAGTCGGTGGCAAACCCCACGGCGGGATTGGCGGTCACACCCGAAAATGCATCGCTGCCGCCGCACTGCACACCCACCACCAGCTCCGAGGCCGGGCAGGTTTCGCGGCGGCGCTGGTCCAGCTTGGCCAGGTGCGTATGCGCCATTGCCATGATGGAATCGATCATGCTCTCGAAGCCGACGTGCTCGTCGTCCTGCAGGCACACCACGCCAACATCCAGGCCGCCGGGCAAGCTGCCGGCCGGCAGCAGGCGCTCCGGCTGCAGCTTCTCGCAACCCAGGCTCACCATCATGGCGGTGCCGCCGAAATTCGGGTTCAGCGCGATATTGCGCAGCGTTCGGATCGGCACGATCGCGTCCGGCGCATCGATGGCCACGCCGCAGCCGTAGGTGTGCTCCAGCCCCACTACGTCGTCCACATTGGGATACTGCGGCAGCAGCTCGGCCCGGATGCGCCGCACCGCGTGCTCCACCACGCCCGACACGCACTGCACGGTGGTAGTGATGGCGAGGATGTTGCGGGTGCCGACCGAGCCGTCCGGATTGCGAAAGCCCTCGAAGCTATAGCCTTCCAGCGGTGGCAGCGGTTCCGCCACGCGCGTGCCGACAGGCAGGTTGTCCAGCCCGGGCGCCACCGGCATCTCGATCACGCGCTCGTTGACCCAGCTGCCCTTGGGCAGGTCGCGCAGCGCGTAGCCGATCACCACGTTGTAGCGCACCACGGCATCGCCAGCCGCCAGGTCCACCAGCGCCACCTTGTGGCCCTGCGGCACCCGCTCGCGCAGCGTCAGCCCGCAGGGAAATACCGTGCCCTCGGGAAGGCCGCCATCGTTGGCGACGATTGCCACGTTATCCAGCGCGTGGATGCGGATGTACAGCGCAGTGCCCTGCACTTGCGCAGCCGGCCGCGAACCGCCTGGCTGTTCTACTTTGATATCGATCACCGACATGTCTTTTTTCCTTGCGAAACACTTGGCCGCTGCGCCGGGGCGGCACCTGCGCAGCAGGCACCACTCAATTCAGGGATTTCAGGGATGCTTGAGCTCGACGCGCTTGATTTCCTTGACGATCACCAGGTAGCTGATCACCGTCACCAGCGCGTTGGCGCCGACAAAGACCAGCGCGCCATTGAAAGAACCGGTGGTGCCAAGGATATATCCGATCACGATAGGCGTGACGATGCCCGCGATATTTCCGAACATGTTAAAGATGCTGCCGGCCAGGCCAATCACTTCCTTTGGTGCCGTATCCGCCACCACGGCCCAGCCCAGCGCGCCGATGCCCTTGCCGAAAAAGGCCAGTGCCATGAAGCCCACCACCAGCCACTCGCTATCCACGTAGTTGCAGGCAATCATGCTGACCGACAGCAGCATGCCGGCGACGATCGGCACCTTGCGGGCCACCGTCAGCGAATAGCCGCGGCGCAGGAACCCATCGGAAATCACGCCGCCCAGCACACCGCCCAGGAACCCGCAGATCGCCGGCAGCGATGCGACAAACCCCGCCTTCAGGATCGACATGCCACGGGCCTGCACCAGGTACACGGGAAACCACGTCAGGAAGAAGTACGTCAGCACGTTGATGCAGTACTGGCCCAGGTACACGCCCAGCAGCATCCGGTTGGAGAGCAGCTGGCGCACATAGAACCAGCGCGTGCCGGAGGCTTCCTTGTCCTTCTTGCCAGCGTCGCCGCTCATCTCGATCAGGCCGCCGCCCTGCTTGATGTAGTCGAGCTCGGCGCGATTCACGCCCGGATGGCTCGCCGGGCTACGCACCACCTTGAGCCAGAGACCTGCCAGCACCATGCCCAACGCGCCCATCCACAGATAGACGTGGTGCCAGCCCAGCGCGTGGGTCAGCCAGGCCATCAGGGGCGTAAACAGCACCGCGGCAAAATACTGCGCGGAATTGAAGATGGCCGAAGCCGTGCCGCGCTCGGCCGTGGGAAACCAGCTGGCCACAACCTTGGCATTGGCCGGGAACGCCGGCGACTCGGCCAGGCCCACGGCAAAACGCAGCACGAACAGCGTGGTCACGGCCGCGCCGACCGTGGCGAATCCGCCGATAAAGCCCTGCAGCAGGGTAAAGAGCGACCACAGGAAAATGCTGCAGGCATAGATGCGGCGCGCGCCAAAGCGGTCCAGCAACCAGCCACCCGGGATCTGCGCCATCACATAGGCCCAGCTGAAGGCCGAGAAGATAAACCCCATCTGCACGGCATCGAAGCCGAACTCCGAGCGCATCGCTGGGCCGGTGATGGAAAGGGTGGCGCGGTCGGCATAGTTCACCGTCGTCACCACGAAGATCATCAGCAGGATCCAGTAACGGACGTGGCTGCGACGGGTGGCCTCGCCGGCCACGCTGAGGGTATTGCTGAGATTCATGGTGTCTCCTGCACGAACCGGATTGGAGATGGGAGGCCGTCTTACGTCATACGGCTCTCGGCCATCTCGCCTATTTGGCCGGTTACGTGATATGTCATCGTATAACTTGAATTATAAGCACCCGGTTTCATCGGCAACATTGAGTGTTTACCCTAGCTCCAAGACAACTCCTCTGGGTAGGGTGCGTTAGCCGTTGCAGCGGCGCGGTTGGTCCGGGTGCTCCGACTGGAAGATGCCACGCCCCAAGCTTTCAGCCAGCTTTCAAGGCGAATTCATGAGATTCTGCCATACGCGTTCCATTCCGCGCCTGGACTGCTCCCCCCTGCCCTGTCTCTTCATATTGACGGTCGCTGGCAAAGCCGAAGGCCGAAACCCTTTGCCAAAACAAAAGTACTTGCGCATTCAAATCTCTAGTTGTACGATGACGTATCTCGAAATTGCGCAGACGAAAGTCATGCACAAGAACCACTGAACCAACACCGCCCTTGCGGGTATCAGGACCAGCCATCATGACCACACCACAAGAACTCAAGCAGATCGTCTCGGAAGGCCTGCTTTCCTTCCCCGTGACCGACTTCGACGCGCAAGGCAACTTCCGCCCCGAGACCTATGTCGAGCGCCTGGAATGGCTGGCCCCCTACGGCGCCACCGCCCTGTTCGCCGCCGGTGGCACCGGTGAGTTCTTCTCGCTGACGCCGGACGACTACGCCAATGTCATCCGCACCGCAGTGGAAACCTGCGCAGGCAAGGTGCCCATCCTGGCCGGCGCCGGCGGCCCGACCCGCATGGCCATCGCCTACGCCAAGGAAGCCCAGCGCCTGGGCGCCAAGGGCATCCTGCTGCTGCCGCACTACCTGACCGAAGCCTGCCAGGACGGCATTGCCAACCATATCGAAGAAGTCTGCAAGTCGGTCCACATCGGTGTGATCGTGTACAACCGCGGCAATTCCCGCATCAACGCGGACATGCTCGAACGCCTGGCCGACCGCTGCCCCAACCTGATCGGCTTCAAGGACGGAGTGGGCGAGATCGAAGGCATGGTCCGCATCCGCCGCAAGCTGGGCGACCGCCTGTCCTACCTGGGCGGCCTGCCCACCGCGGAAGTCTATGCCGCGGCCTACAAGGCGCTGGGCGTGCCCGTGTATTCGTCGGCCGTGTTCAACTTCATCCCCAAGACGGCGATGGACTTCTACCGCGCGATTGCCGCCGACGACCACGCCACCACCAACCGCCTGATTGACGAGTTCTTCCTGCCGTACCTGGACATCCGCAACCGCCGCGCAGGCTACGCGGTGAGCATCGTCAAGGCCGGCGCCAAGCTGGTCGGGCATGACGCCGGCCCGGTCCGCGCGCCGCTGACGGATCTGGACGAGCAGGAACTGGCGATGCTGGATGCGCTGATCAAGAAGCTGGGGCCGCAGTAAACCAGACGGGCTTGCCCAGCCAACCGCCGCAGGCGCGGCTGGCGCAGGCTTGCGCTGCTCGCGCCAATGACGTCGCGCCAACGCCGCCAAACTATCACGCGGCGTCAACCTCCGCGCCCGCCTTATGCCCGCCCCAGTTCCCCGCCTGGCTCTCCAGCCGCGCGCGGATGAAGTCCATCAGCGTGCGGGTGGCCAGCGTGGGAAACCGATTCGGCGCGGTCAGCATGTAAATGCTGTCGCCCACGCCTTCGGGCTCGTACTCGGGCAGCACCTCCACCACTTCGCCACGCCCGATCTGCTGCCACACGGCATAGCGCGGCAGCAAGGCAACGCCGAGTCCTGTCATCATCGACTCGAACAGGAAGGGATAGTCGCCGGACTGGATGCGCGGGGCGACCCGCAGGATCAGCGGCGTGCCGGCCAGCTTCAGCTTGAGATCGAAGCGCCGACCCAGCGACGCTGGCGCGATCAGGTCGCAGTGGGCAAGATCCTCCGCGCGGCTGACCGGCCCGTGCTCCGACAGGAATGCGGGCGATGCGCACAGGCACCAGCCTACCGCGCAAATCTTGCGCGCCACATGATCCTCCGGCGGCAGGGAGGTGATCTTCAACGCCACATCCACCTCGGCGGAGATCAGGTCGCCGATATAGTCATTGATCAGCACGCGCAGGGAGATGGCCGGGTATTGCCGGGCGAACTCCAGTAACACCTGCGCCAGGTACAAGTGCCCGAGCCCTGTGGGCAGGCGGATCCGCACATCGCCGCGCACGGTCTGGCCGAGACTGTCGATGGAAGTGCCCGCCGCTTGCAGCTCATCCAGCATGCGCACGCCGTGCGCATACAGCAGCCGCCCGGCCTCGGTCAGCTCCACATGGCGGGTGGTGCGCCGCATCAGTTGCGCGCCCATATGCTGCTCCAGCGCCTTGAGCCGGCGCGAGACATTGGAGCGGGTCATGCCGCCGCGCGCGGCGGCGGCCGTGAGCGTTTTGGATTCCACCAGCGTGACGAACAGCCGGATCAGGTTCAGGTCGAAGCTTGGATTATTGTCAATCATGAGTCAACACGGATGGCACAGGCCGGCGGATTGTCACGGCCAGGAGTACGCCCTAGCATAGGGCATCCGACGCGACATGACGACTCCCAGATCCCTGCCGATGGCCAAGACCGACCTGCAATCCGCGCTACCTTCGCATACCCCGCCTTCACCCGAAGCTGTCGACGAGCTGCCCTTCTCCGGCCTGCGCATCCTGGATATCAGCCAGGGCATCGCAGGCCCCTACTGCGCGCACATCCTCTGGCAGCAAGGCGCCGACGTCATCAAGGTCGATCCGCCTGCTGGCGACTGGGGCCGGCATGTTGGCGTGGTGCGTGGCGAGCACAGTGCGCTGTCCATCGCGTACAACGCCGGCAAGCGTGGCGTCTGCATCGATGCGGCCACCGACGCCGGCAAGGCGTTGTTGTTCGACCTCGCGCTGCGGGCGGATATCGTGGTGCAGAACTTCCGGCCGCAGGTCGCCGAGCGCCTTGGCGTTGGCTACGCCGCGCTGTCCGCGCGCAACCGGGCGCTGGTCTATGTGTCCATCAGCGGCTACGGCGCGGACGGTCCATATGCCGACCACCCGGCCTCGGACTCCGTGATGCAGGCCGACAGCGGCCTCATGCACACCAATCGCATGCCGGACGGCTCGCCGCGGCGCATCGGCATGCTGCTGGCTGACGCGGCCACCGGCCTGTACGCGGCGCAGGCCGCCGCCGCCGCCTTGTGCAGGCGCTTTCGCAGCGGCGTCGGCGCGCATGTCGAGCTAAGCTTGTTCGACGCCTGCGTGGCGCTGCAGGCCAACAATATCCTCGAATACGCCATCCAGGGCGCTGTGGCCGCCGGGCCGGTGAGCGCGCCGAATGGCGTCTTTGCCACCAGCGATGGCAGCCTCACCTTGCTGGCGCTCAACAACGCGCAATTCGGCAGGCTCTGCCGCGCGCTGGATCGCCCTGGCTGGGCGCAAGATGCGCGCTTTGCGGACAACGCCAGCCGCATGGCGCACGCGGCCTGGCTGCAGGACGCTGTGGCGGCGGTGCTTGCCGGCAAAAGCACGGCGCACTGGCTCGGCATCCTGCAGGCGCATGACATCCTTCATGCGCCGGTGCGCAACTACCAGCAAGTGCTCGACCACCCGCTAGCGGCACCGCAGGGGACCTTCCAGACGATCGAGCAGGCGGGGCTGGGTGCCTTGCCGTTTGCCGGCATCCCCGCCAAGGGCATGCGGCGGGCGGCCACCGCCGCGCCGCGTGTCGGAGAACACACCGAAGCCGTGCTGCGTGAGTACGGTGTCACCCCGGACAAGCTCGCGCAATGGCTGGAGATGGGCGTGGTCAGGCAGGCCAGCCCTCTGGCGGGCAATGCCACCGCGGGAGCCAGGGCATGATGCGGGCCCTGCTCTGCGAGCATTTCGGCAAAGCGCAAGACGTTCGCCTTGCCAGCATCCCGCGCCCGGCATTGGCGGATCCGCACGCCGTCACGCTGGCCGTGGAGTACGCAAGCGTAAGCCACGCCACAGGCCTGATGGTGGCAGGCCGCTATCAGACCAAGCCGCCGCTGCCGTTCGTGCCCGGCACCGAGGCGGTCGGCCACGTGGTGGCTTGCGGCGCCGCTGTAACCCGCCTGCGCCCTGGCGACCGCGTGGCTGCCATTGCCGACTGGGGCTGCTTTGCCGAAGAAGTCACGCTGCCCGAATACACGGTCTACCCCATTCCCGATGCGCTCGACGCGCTGCAAGCCCTGCCGATCCCCCTCTCCTACGGCACCGCCTACTGCGGCCTGGTGTGGCGCTGCGCCGTGCAGCCCGGCGACACGGTGCTGGTGCTTGGCGCCGGCGCCGGCGTGGGCCTGGCCGCCGTGGAAATCGCCCACCAGTTGGGCGCGCAGGTGATTGCTTGCGCCAGCACCGAAGCGAAACGCGCTCAGGCCCTGCAGCGCGGCGCCCAACATGCGCTCGCGCCGGAAGACCTGGCCGCCGCCGTCAAGCGTGTGAGCGGGGGGCGCGGTGCCGATGTGGTGGTGGACCCGGTAGGCGGCGACCTGTTCGACCAGGCGCTGCGCGCGGCGGCCGCCAACGCGCGGATTCTCAGTATCGGCTTTGCCAGCGGCCGCATCCCGCAAGCGCCACTGAACCTGCTGCTGGTAAAGAACCTGACGCTGCATGGATTTTTCGTAGGGCGCTACATCGGCTGGACGCCCGCCAACGAGCGGGCACAGCATGCCCACGCATTGCAAGCCGTCATGAAGACACTGTGCGGCTGGGCTAGCGAAGGAAAGATCCGACCGACCGTGTCGAAGGTGTACCCGATGAACGGGCTGGCCGAGGCGCTGGACGCGCTGGAAGCCAGGCAGGTCATCGGCAAAGTCGCAATAAAAATCAAGGAGACTAACGCATGCCAAGCCGATTCAGGGTCCTGAACACGCAACACAGTACGCAGCACACCAAGCATCGCCGGTCCGCGTTGCGCCTTGCCCTGCTGGCAACGTTGGCAACCACCGCGCTTGCTGCCATAGGCACGTCGCCGGCCCGTGCCGCCGACGATTTCCCGCAGCGCCCGATCCGCATGGTGCTGCCTTACCCGCCGGGCGGCCCCACGGACCTGCTGGCGCGCGTGGTCGCCGTCAAGATGGGCGACACGCTTGGCCAGACGGTGGTGATCGACAACAAGCCAGGCGCCAGCGGGATGATCGGCGCGGAAATGGTCGCCAAGGCTGCGCCCGATGGCTACACCATCCTGGCCAATGCCTCGCTGCATGTGATCAACCCGAGCATCTATCCAAAGATGCGCTACGACGCCTTCCGTGACTTTGTGCCTGTCACGCAACTGGCCGATGTGCCGCTGGTGCTGGTGGTCAACAACGATTCGCCGGTCAAGACCGTGCAGGACCTGATCGCCTATGCCAAGGCCAAGGGCGGCAGCATCAACTTCGGCTCGGCCGGCAACGCGTCGGCCCAGCAACTGGCGGGCGAATCGTTCAAGTTCGCCGCCAATGTCTCGATGCAGCACGTGCCGTACAAGGGCAGCTCGCCCGCGCTGACCGACCTGATGGGCGGCCAGATCCAGTTAATGTTCGATTCCATGCCATCGGCCATGCCGTTCATCAAGGCCGGCAAGCTGCGCGCCGTGGCCGTCACCACGCTCAAGCGCGCGCGTGCCCTGCCGGACGTGCCGACGGTGGCGGAGTCGGGCTTGCCCGGCTTCAATATCAGCACCTGGTACGGGTTGTGGGCGCCGCGCGGCACGCCAGCACCGATCGTGGAGAAACTCGCGGCCCACGCCGCGCAGGCACTGCGCCAGCCCGACGTGCAGCGCCAGTACGCCGACATGGGCGCCGAACCGGTGGGTTCCTCCCCCGCAGAGTTCGCGCGCTACACCGCGGCAGAGGGCAAGAAGTGGGCTGAGATCGTGCGCAAGTCGGGCGCCAAGGCGGATCAATAGCCATCGGTGGCCATCGGTGCGCTGCCGTGGCAAGCGGCAGCACCGATGGACAGATCCGCCCCCCCGGCGGGACAATGGCCACCCCGGTGCCCGCCCCCGCCCCATGAAAACCGTCCCGACCTACTCCCTCTATGGGGTCAACTCCAACGAGCCCCTGCTGGAACAGCTGCATTTCGAGTCGATCCCGGAGCGCAGCGGCGTCAACGACTGGGAAATCAAGCCACACCGCCACGAACGCTTCTTCCAGGTGCTCTACGTGCACCAGGGCGGCGGCCGCGCGCTGCTCGACGACCGCGAGTACCCCTTGGGCGCGCGCACGGTGGTAACGGTGCCGCCGCGTTGCGTGCATGGTTTTCGGTTTACGCCGGACGTGGATGGCATCGTCATTACCATGACCGACCACTACCTGCACACGCTGCTGGCTGGCGTGCCGGATGCGCTACCGTTGTTCGAGCGGCCCTACCATGACCCGTTCGGTGACCCGGCCGGTAGCGAGCGCGATGACGCCACCGTGCTTGCCGGGGCGCTGGAACTGTTCCGCGCGGAGATGAACGCAGTATCGCTGTGGCGCGGTGCTGCCTTGTCGGCGCTGCTGTCCTTGTTGCTGGTGGGCATTGCCCGGCGCGCTTGCGGCGCGGGTGCAACCGGGGCGCAGCCGGCGGGCAGGACCGCACGCCATTTTCAGCAGTTCCAGCAACTGGTAGAGGCACGTTTTCGGAACCACCAGGATCTGGCGGGCTATGCCGACACGCTCGGCATCTCGTCCACCCAGCTCAACCGGATCTGCCAGCAGCTTGCCAGCAGGAGCGCGCTGCAGCTGATCCATTCGCGCCTGATCGTGGAGGCGCAGCGCGACCTGCTCTATAGCGATCTCGACATCAAGCAGATCGCCTCGACCCTGGGTTTTGCGGACGCCGCGTATTTCGCGCGCTTCTTTGCGAAGCATGTTGGGCAGACGCCCAGCGCATTCCGGCAGCACGGGCGCGCCCGCCTGCCGGCGCCGCAAGCCGCGCGCTAGCGCAGTGCTTTACAACGAGAAACTGTCGGAACGCGCCAGCGGCCAGTACTTCTCGTACAACTGGTAACGGAAATTCCCGTTGATCAGGTCCCCCGGCGTGAGGAACTTGAGCAGCTCGGACATCAGCCGCACTTCGTTGGGCGAGATGCGCCGCACGATATGGTGCGGCTTGAGATCGCCCGGATGATTCAGGCC
Source organism: Cupriavidus sp. GW822-FHT03E04 (assembly GCF_058801495.1). Classification (NCBI taxonomy): domain Bacteria; kingdom Pseudomonadati; phylum Pseudomonadota; class Betaproteobacteria; order Burkholderiales; family Burkholderiaceae; genus Cupriavidus; species Cupriavidus sp. GW822-FHT03E04. The sequence goes on along the minus strand of NZ_JBXANI010000015.1, from coordinate 115,958 downwards.
AGCGGCCTGCAGGATTTCCAGCAGCGCGTGCAGCGTCTGGCGGTGGAAGCTGGCTACGCGATCCGCCTTGTCAGGCACCACGATGGCGCGCTGGCGCACCGGATCCTGCGTGGCCACGCCCACGGGGCAGCGGTCGGTATGGCACTTCTGCGCCTGCACGCACCCGAGCGCAAACATGAAGCCGCGCGCCGAGTTGCACCAGTCGGCGCCGGTGGCCAGCGTGCGCGCCACGTCAAAGGCAGTGATGATCTTGCCACTCGCGCCAACGCGGATCTTGTCGCGCAGGTTCACGCCCACCAGCGTGTTGTGCACCAGCAGCAGCCCTTCCTGCAGCGGCACGCCGATATGGTCGACGAACTCCAGCGGTGCTGCTCCGGTGCCGCCTTCGGCGCCATCCACCACGATGAAGTCCGGCAGGATGCCGGATTCCAGCATGGCCTTGACGATGCCGAAGAACTCCCACGGGTGCCCGATGCAAAGCTTGAACCCGGTCGGCTTGCCGCCGGACAGCGTGCGCAGCCGGTCGACGAACTGCAGCAGGCCCAGCGGCGTGGAGAATTCGCTGTGCGTGGCGGGCGAGATGCAGTCCTCGCCCATGCCGATGCCGCGCGTGGCGGCAATCTCCGGCGTCACCTTGGCCGCCGGCAGCACGCCGCCGTGGCCCGGCTTGGCGCCTTGCGAGAGCTTGACCTCGATCATCTTGACCTGCGGCGAGCGCGCCTGCTCGGCGAATTTGTCGGGATCGAAGCCACCGTCCGGGCGGCGGCAGCCGAAGTAGCCGGAGGCCACCTCCCAGATCAGGTCGCCGCCTTCGGCACGGTGGTAAGGGGAAATCGAGCCTTCACCAGTGTCGTGGATAAAGCCGCCAAGCTTTGCTCCCCGGTTGAGCGAGCGGATCGCATTGCCGGACAACGCGCCGAAGCTCATGGCCGAGACGTTGAAGATCGATAACGAGTAAGGCTGGGCGCGGCCCTCGCCCACGGTAATGCGAAAGTCAGCGGAAGGGATGCGGGTCGGCGCAAGCGAGTGGCTGATCCACTCGTGGCCAGCCAGGCGCACATCGATCTCGGTGCCGAAGGGCCGGCTGTCGACCTCGTTCTTGGCACGCTGGTAGACCAGGCTGCGCTGCTGGCGCGAGAACGGCATCTCGTTGGTGTCGTCCTCGATGAAATACTGGCGGATCTCCGGGCGGATGAACTCGAATAAGAAACGCAGGTGGCCCCAGATCGGATAGTTGCGCAGGATGGAGTGGCGCGACTGGCCGATGTCATGCAAGCCAACCAGCAGAAGCACAACGGGCACAGCCAGCCATGCGGGAGAAAGCCGGTGACCGGCGGCAAGTGCCGCAAGAACCAGCAAAGCGAGCGCGGTCAGCCAGACCGCGCCGTAACGACGAGAAAGCATGGGGACTCCTAACTACTTTGGGCCGGCACCTGGCCGGCAACCCCGCGATTATCGCCGTTCCTTGTTACATCGGCTGATACCCGGTTGCAGCGCCCTGCCCGGCGCGCGCCTCCGGCTGCCGCTGCGGGGCTTCATCGGCCTGCACCGCGGCGACGATCTGCGCGAAGGCGGCATTGGATTCCGGCATTGGCAACAGCATCCACACGTGGAACATGCCCTCGTATTCGTAATAGCGCAGCGGCAAGCCCTGTTCCTGCGCAAGCGCGCGATAAGCGCGGCAGTCCGGCAACAGGACGTCGTGGGTGCCGATGAAAAGCGTGACCGGAGGCAAGCCGCGCAGGCTGCCGTAGATGGGGCTGACCTGTGCAAGCGTGACGGGATCGCCGCCGGCATAGACGCGCCCGCACTCGATGCCGCCGAGCTTCGACAACATCGGATCAAGTGGTTCGAGCACATCGATGGCCGGGTTGCTGCCAGTGGCGTCCAGGAACGGCGACAGCAAGACCAGGCGGCCAGGCAGCGCGCGTCCCGTATCCCGGGCCACTTGCGCCAGCGCGAGCGCCATGCCGCCGCCGGCGGAGTCGCCCATGACGGTCAGGCTGGCGGGTGGATTGCCGCGGACCAACTGGTCGTAGAGCGGCAGCAGTCCGGCAAAGACCTCACGATGGGTATGCTCGGGCGCCAGCGGATAGATCGGCACGGTCACCGTGGCGCCGAGCGCATCCACCAGCTTGCCGATGAAGTCCCAGTGCTGGCTGACGATATCGAAGACGTAGCCGCCGCCATGGAGATAGAGGATTTGCCTGCCGCTGTCGTTGCCCCGCGGGCGCACGGTGTAGACCTCGACGCCGGCCACAGGTTCCATGCTCACCGCATGGCGCGCCAGCAAGCGCGCCGTGGGATTCGCGCGGCCGATCTTGCGGCGGCGGCGAATTTCCTCGTGCAGCGCCTGCGCGCTGGAAAAACGCTGTTTGCGCCGGACCAGGCGCAAGGCAAGCCGCCACAGGCGGCACTGGATGCTAGGCATGACGATCTCCCGGAATGGTGCGCCGGCTTCATTGGCGGCCGGCTGAGGAACTACGGAAACGACCAAAACAGCGGGGAAAGCGGGAAAAGCTGGAGCTACGGGCACGGCTGCACATTCGCCGGATACAAAAAAGGAGCCGGCTAGCGGCTCCTTTTCAAGCTGGAAACAGGGCCCCTATCAGGCGGCAGCTGCGTCTTTCAGCTTCTTCAGCGGGCGTACCTTGACCTTGACGCTGGCCGGCTTGGCCGGGAACCAACGCTCTTCACCGGAGAACGGGTCCTTGCCGAAGCGCTTCTTCTTGGCCGGTACTTGCTGAGCCGTGACCTTCATCAGGCCGGGCAGCGTGAATTCGCCGGCGCCCTTCTTGTGCAGCGCGCTGACGATGGTGTTTTCCAGATGGGCCAGCACCGTCTTCACGGCCTTGGCGTCCAGCTGGGTCTGTGCTACCAGGTGAGCGACCAGGCTCGACTTGTTGAAGGTGTCCTTCAGCGGGCGCGGGGTCACCGCGGTAGCCGGAGCAGCCTTCTTGGCCGGCGCGGCCTTCTTGGCAGCAGCCTTTACGGGAGCGGCTTTGGTTGCCGGTGCCTTCTTGGCAGCGGTCTTGGTTGCAGTCTTCGCGGTCGGATTCGCTTTGGTCGCCATATCGATAAATATGAGTTGAACAGAATGATGTCGCACGGGATGTGGCATCCGATGTCGCTCGACGCTTCGTCGATCGACTATCGGCGTGCGGCATCGACTGAATCATAGCGGAAACAACGCAACGTCAAGGGGTTTTCGTGTGTGCGAGTGTAAAAACCGGGGTTTTCCCCGGGGTTTTTTGAGGTTTTGTCTCGCGCGGCCTGCCGTTGTGTCGCGCGGACGCAGCAGTGGATGCGTCCACGGACTCTATATACAAGGGGTAAACGCGTGATTTTGTCTTTTTTGCCACGCCGGATGCCGCGCGCGCGCCGACGATTTCAGCCGCTTTCTTGCGCGCACGGCCCCCTCAGCCGCGCAGCTCTCGCCGCAGGATCTTGCCCGTGACCGTCTTCGGCAACTCGTCGATGATCTCCACCACGCGCGGGTATTTATAGGCTGCCATGCGCTCCTTGCACCAGGCCAGCAGCGCTTCCGGCGTGACGCTGGCCTGCGGTTTCAGGCTGACCACGGCCTTCACTGTCTCGCCGCGATAGGCGTCCGGGATGCCCACCACGGCCGCCTCGCGCACCGCGGGATGCGTATACAAGACGTCTTCCACCTCGCGCGGCCAGACCTTGTAGCCGGCGGCGACGATCATGTCCTTCTTGCGGTCGACGAGGTAGAACCAGCCTTGCGCGTCCATGAATCCAACATCGCCGGTGTGGAAATAGCCGCCCGCCATGGCCTTTGCCGTCTCTTCCGGCTTGTTCCAGTAGCCCGGCACGATCATCGGCCCGCGCGAAATGATCTCGCCGACCTCGCCCACCGGCACTGGCGCGCCCGCATCGTCGCCGATGAAGGAGTCAACGTTGAAGGCGGGAACGCCGATCGCCAGCGTGCCGGAGGCCGGGTCCACCGGCGCCTCCCGGCCCAGCGGCACCACGTGGGTGGGCGAGTTGGTCTCGGTCAGCCCGTAGCCGTTGTGGATATAGTGCCCAAACTTGGCGCGGAACTGCTCCACCACGCTCGGCGGGATCGGTGCGCCGCCCGAGTAGATCTTGCGCAGCGTGGCGAAATGCGCGCGCGTCGCCTCGGGATGGTTCATCAGCGCGATGAAGACCGTGATCGAGCCAATGGTGAACTCGACCCGCCGGTCGCGGATGGCCTCCAGAACCACGCCCGGCTCGAAACGGCAGGCCAGCACCAGCGGCGCGGCGCAGATGAACGCCGCAGCCACGTGACCCACCAGTCCGGTGATATGGAACAGCGGCGCCACGCCCAGGATCGGGCCGCCCTGCGCCAAGCCGATCCAGTCGCGGTACACCTGCGCATTGAAAGCAACATTGCCATGGGTGTTCATCGCGCCCTTGGGCACGCCGGTGGTGCCGGAGGTGTACACCAGCATCGCGATATCGTCTGCCGCGAGCTTGACCGGCGCTGGGCGCTGGCCCAGGTACTCTTGCACCAGCGCCAGCAGATCGGGCACGCCCTCGGCGGGCTGGCGCCGAGTTGCGGCAAACAGGCGCGGATCGGCGCGCGTCTGGAAATCCAGCTCGGACGTGGTGATCACCGCAGGCAGCGCAAGGGGCGCGGCAGCGTCGCCCTGGCCGCGCCGCTCGGCGTCGAACAGCCCGCTCACCACATCGGCGTAGAGCGATTCGTGGCAGATCAGGACTTTCGCGCCGGAGTCGGCCAGCACCAGGCGCAGTTCGCGTGCGCGGTTCATCGGGTTGACCGGCACCGCGATGGCGCCGAGCTTCCACGCGGCAACCAGCCCGATGACGAACTGCGGCACGTTCTGCAGGTACAGCGCAACCCGCTCGCCGCGCGTGCAGCCGCGCGATGATAGCGCTACCGCCAGCGCGTCTGAGAGCGCATCCACCTCGGCATAGCTGAGCGTGGCGTCAAAGTAGTGGATTGCCGGACTGGCCGGCGCGCGGTCCGCGGCGGCCCGGAAAATGGACAATGCGTCGGTAAATTGCGGGGTGATGGTGTGCGGCTGGCCGGCGTTGTAGCTGGAGAGCCAGGGCTTCTCTTCATAGGGCGTCATGAGGCACCTCGATAGGCACGGCGGGTAGTGTCAAGCATAGCGCTTGGTCGAAACGAAGCTGGCGCCGCACAGTGCAAGAGGCCATTGAGGCTTCTCCACCGGACGGCGCCGAGGTCAGGCTTTTTGCCTGGCTTACTTGATGACCACCGGGTTGACCGGTGCGCCGCTGCCGTTCACTACCTTGAGCGGTGCTGCCGTATACAGGAAGGTCCACTGCTGGTCGTCCGCGCAGTCCGCGGCGAGCGGGTCCAGCTGGGCGATCTCGGTCAGGGCGACGCCCAGGTTGCGCATCAGCGCATTGTGCAGCGGCAAGGCAACGCCCGAGACCGGGTCCACCGTCACCTCGTTGGCAATCGTGTCGGTGACGAGATTGGGGATCTCCATGCGATGGAACCACTCGACCAGTTCCGGGCTGTAGGTCAGGCCCGGCTCGACGAACTCACGATAAAACTCAGCCTGGTCGCGCTTGTAGAAGGAGCCGATCCAGCCGGTGCGGATCACCAGGATGTCGTGCTTCTCGATGCGCACGCCCTGCATCTCGGCGGCGGCGAGCAAGTCAAGATGGGTGAAAGTCTCGCCCGGGGCGAGCACGTCCTTGCCGCGGTGGCGCGCCATGTCGATCAGCACGCCACGCCCGACCACGCCGCGCTCCGCGATTGGCAGGATGCTGGCTTTTTCCAGGCCGCCGATGGTGGATTTGGCATCGTAGCCGTTCCATAGCTGATCGCCGTACCAGACATGGCCGAGCGCGTCGTACTGGGTCGAGCCCTGCAGGTACATGATCATCATGTCGTCGGCGTACTCGGCCTCGCCGGGGAACTTCGGGCCCTTGCCGCAGAGATAATGGCCCTTGTCCATCACGTTGAGGCGGCGCGCCTGCGAACGCCCGGGCCAGACCGGGTCGCCGGCGGGGTTTCCCATCTGGATCTGCAGGGTGAAGGTCTTGCCGGAGCGCACGGAAGCCACGCCGCGCAGCGCCTCCGCCCGGGTGAGATAGTTCAGCGACCCGACCTCGTCATCCGGCCCCCATTTGCCCCAGTTCTTCGGTGCATCGCGCAACAACTCGGCTACCAGCGGGACGTTCTTCGATTCCATGCCATGTCTCCTTTTTGGATTGACCCTGAGGGATCGCACTGTGCCGGTCATGTCCGTGGCGCATGGTTGGCCATGCGCACGGAACATAAATAAGAACGGTCGTGCGTTTTATTGTGGATCGAGTGTAGGACCAGCCGCAGGCGCATGTCCAGGCATGGAAAACCCGCCGAGGGTTTCAGGGGCCAGCTTCAATCGTCCAGCCCGAAGGCCAGCAGTGGCCCGAGCACCAGTGCCCCGAGCACGATCATGGACAGGCCGCTGTCCATGTGCTTCCATTCATGCAGCACGGCCCGCGCGTCGACCTGCGCCCAGAACAGGGACACAACGCCCAACAGGACGACGATCACCGCCGCGGCCAGCGCGATCCCGTCGCGCGTGGCGCGGCGGTGGATTTCGGAAGGGCTATCATTCGAGATGCGCACGCCTTGCATGGCCAGACTCCTGGAAAACTGTGACGATGACGATCAATGCAATGGCGCCCATTGTCGTGATCCCTGCCTGAACCCATGCTGAGCGCGCCATTCAGCTTGCGTTCAGGCAAGGCACGGCAGACTGCTTCGCTCCATCAAGGCTTGCTCACAACCGTATTGCCCCGCTCGCTCACGCCATTGCCTTCGTTCCGCACCGCATCCCTGCCTCGCGCTCTGCTGCCGCTGCTAGCCGCCTTGCCGCTGCTGCTGGCGGCCCCGGCGCCCGCCCATGCCGACAAGGACGCCGACCGCGCCCGCGCCGCCGTCCAGTCGGGCGAGATCCTGCCGCTCACGCGCATCCTGGAGGCGGTGTCGGCGCAGTACACGGGCGACGTGATCGGCGTCAAGCTCGACCGCGACGATGGCGTCTGGCAGTACGAAGTCAAGCTGCTGCTGGCAAGCGGCTCGGTGGCCAAGCTCGAATACGACGCCAAGACCGCCACCCTGCTCAAAGCCAAGGGGCGCGATCTTGAGCAAGCCCGCAAGAAACCCTGATCCCCCATGCGCATCCTCCTGGTAGAAGACGAGGCCGTGCTGGCCGCCCAGATCCGCGCCAGCCTGGTCAGCGCGGGGTACGCGGTCGATACCGCCGCGCACGGCATCGATGCCTGGCACCTGGGCGCCGAAGAGCCCTACGATGCCGTGGTGCTCGACCTTGGCCTGCCCGGGCTCGACGGACTCTCCGTGCTGCGCCGCTGGCGCGCGGCGCAGGTGAACCTGCCGGTGCTGATCCTGACCGCGCGCGACAGCTGGACCGACAAGGTGGAAGGCATCGATGCCGGGGCCGACGACTATCTCGCCAAGCCCTTTCGCATGGAGGAGTTGCTGGCCCGCATCCGCGCGCTGATCCGCCGCGCCCATGGCATGTCCGCGCCCGAGCTGGCCTGCGGCCCGGTGCGCCTGAACGCGCGCACGGGCGTGGCGACCGTCGACGGCGCCGCGGTGGTGCTGACCGCCCATGAGTTCAAGGTGCTGGATTACCTGATGCACCACCCGGGCGCGATCATCAGCAAGGCCGTGCTGACCGAGCACATCTATGCGCAGGATTTCGACCGCGACAGCAACACCATCGAAGTCTTCATCGGCCGGCTGCGGCGCAAACTCGGCGTGGACGTCATCGAGACCGTGCGCGGACAGGGCTACCGCCTGCGCCCGCCGGCGTCTGCCGAAGCCCCCGCAATCTCTACAAACGCCGCCAACTGACCCATGCGCCAGTCATTAGCCATCCGCCTGCTCGCGGTCGCGGCCATCTGGCTGGCCGCCGCGCTCGGCGGCACCGGCTGGCTGCTCTCCACGCTGTTCGCGCGCCACGTCAACGACACCTACGTGCGCCAGCTCGACAATCAGCTCACCAGCCTCGCCGCCGCCCTGGACTGGAGCGCTGACGGCAAGCTCGCCCTGACCCGCGCCCCGGCCGACCCGCGCTTTGAACTACCCTACTCCGGCGCCTACTGGCAGGCGCAGGCACCGGGCGCCACGCTGCGTTCACGCTCGCTCTGGGATGCCGAGATGCCCGCCACGGTGGGCAACAAGGTAGCGGGCAGCCATGCCGAGATCCGGCCCGGGCCCAACGGGCAATCGCTGCTGGTGGTGTCGCGCCCCATCGTGCTGGCGTCGGCCGATACGCCGGTGATGCTGTCGGTGGCGCTGGATCGCACCGAGCTGCGCGCGGCGCGCCAGGCCTTCAACCGGCTGCTGGGCTGGTCGCTCACGGCGCTGGGCGCGGGCCTGCTGCTGGCGGTGGCGGCCCAGGTAAAGTTTGGCCTCGCGCCGCTGGCGCGGCTGCGCCAGGCGCTCGCCACCCTGCAGGCACGCCGCGAGAGCCGCCTGGGAGGCACGTGGCCGTCCGAGGTGGTGCCGCTGGTTACCGAGATCAATACCTTGCTGGCGCGCAACGCCAATGCGCTGGAGCGCTCGCGGCGACAGGCGGCCGATCTCGCGCACGCCGTCAAGACGCCCCTGGCCATCCTCGCCAACGAAGCCGAGCGCCTGCCCGGCGAGGCGGCCCGCGCCGCCGCCAGCCAGGTCGAGGCCATGCGCCGGCAGGTGGACCGCCACCTGGCGCGCGCACGGGCGGCAGGGGCTGCGAGCACGCGCGGGGCGCGCATCGACGCCGGCCCAGCGGCAGGCGAGCTGGCGCGCGCGCTGACCCGCCTGCACAGCGGCCGCGAGATCGATATCCAGGTGGATGGCGACGGGCACTTCGCCGGCGACCGCCAGGACCTGATCGAGATCCTCGGCAACCTGCTCGACAACGCCTGCCAGTGGGCGCGCTCGCGCGTTCGCGTCAAGCTCGTGGAGCGCGGCGGCATGCTTGAGGTCACGGTCGAAGACGACGGGCCGGGCATGCAGGCCGAGGCCCGCGAACTGGCCACAGCACGCTATGGGCGGCTGGATGAGTCCGCTGCGGGCAGCGGACTGGGCCTGGCCATCGTCAGCGAGATGGCGGCCCTTTATGAGGGTGGGCTCGAGCTAGGCAACAGCGAACTGGGCGGATTGCTGGCTCGCCTGCACCTGCCGGCTGGCCAGCCGTAAACCAAAAAAGGCCGGACGAGCCGGCCCCTTCTCTTTCTCCTGCTACCGCATTGCCCGCGTTAGCAGGCCGCCGTCATCTTGAAGATGCCCTGCGCGTTGCCGGCATCGAACGACAGATCCAACGTGCCGCCAGCTGCCTGCGTCGCGGGCACGAAATCGCGCGTGATGAACTCGTAGAACGAGCCCGGCACGCTGCGCTTGACCACGACGCCGTCGGCGCCGACAAACCCGCGCTCCACCGGATCGGCCTTGAATGCCGTCTGCAGGACCCGCCCGGAACGCGACACTTCCACCGAATCCTTGATCGGGCGGCCCAGGCTGCGTTGTGCGTCCGCCACGGCACGCACATCCGCCACGCGGTCGGTGGCGTGGTTGAAGGCATTGCCCTCGGTGGAAATCCAGGCCATCTCGGCCGATTCCTTCAGCAGCAATTCATAGTCGGCCAGCGCCGGCTCGGCATGTTGGCGGGCGAAGCAGGCTGCCAGTTGCGGCACCAGGCGTGCGGCGTCGGCCATCGGCAGGCTCGCATCGCGCTCGAGCAGGGCCAGTTGCGCGACGGCTTCGTCGCCGAGCGGATCGACGGACTTGGACACCACGCGCGACACGGCGGACTGGAAATCGGCACTGAAACGCTCGGGATGCAACTCGCTCAGGAAGTACTGGGCGATGTCGTCAGGCAGGTCGGCATGCGCATAGGAGCGGCCGGTCATGCCGATGCGCTCGAGCGGATAGGTGCCGTTGAGGCGGTAGCCCAGCGGGCCCAGGATACGGGTGAAAGCGATCTCGCCCGAGGGCAGGCTGCCGCAATCCCACTTCACCGTGCGCAGCGCGCCGTGGTCGAACACCACTTGCCCGCCAGCCTGGATCACGTCGCGGGTATAGGCCATGCCGGTCGGCACGCGCTCGAGAATGCCGGCGAACAGCACCATATTGAGCGCCTGCGCCACTTCGGCACGGCTGGCCTGTTCGCTGGTAGAAGACAGCAGTTGCGGGGAAACATTCATCAATTGCAGCAACTCGGCTGCCTGGGTTTCGCCACAAACAGTCTCGAGGAGGCGTTGCAGATTCGGCTTCGTCATGATCAATGCGCTGAAATGTGTTTGTTTTCGGGGGATGGCGGGGGCCGACGGCCTCCGGATGGGGCTTATTGTGCGACTGCGGCAGAGTTCGTACAATTGATAACTTCGCACCAACTTCCTTCCAAAAACGCACTATGCGCAAGGGCATACCCAGCCTCACGGCACTCCAGATGTTCGAGGCCGCGGCGCGGCTGGGCAGCTTTACCCGCGCCGCCGACGAGCTGGCGGTCACGGAGAGCGCGGTTTGCAGGCAGATCGCAGGGCTGGAAGCACGGCTTGGCGTGCCGCTGTTCCACCGCATCCGCAAGCGCATCGTGCTGACGCCTGCTGGCGGGACCTATGCCGAAGAAGTGCGGGAACGGCTCGACCAGATCGAGCAGGTGACGCTGGATGTGATGGCCCAGCGCCCGCGCGGGCGCGCCATCGAGTTGGCCATCGGACCCACCTTTGCCAGCCAGTGGCTGATCCCGCGCCTGCCGCTGCTGGCACGCGCCCTGCCCGATCTCACGTTGCATCTCTCGGCGCGCACCGAGGCATTCGAGCTCAGTGATACCGCGTTCGACGCGGCCATCTATTACGGCGAAGGGCTGTGGCCGGGCACGCAGGGCGAGCGGATCCTGCAGGAAGGCCCGTCGGTGCCGGTGTGCAGCCCCGCCTTGCTGGGGCGCCGCAAGCGCCTGGACCTGGATCAGTTGCTGGAATTGCCGCTGCTGCACCTGAACACCCGCTTGCGCGCATGGAGCGACTGGCTCGCCGCCGCGGGCGCGGCACTGCCGGCGCAGGCTTTGCGTGGCCCGCGCTACGACCTCTACACCATGCTGGCGCAGGCGGCCGCCGCCGGCATCGGCGTGGCGCTGATCCCACGCATTCTGATCACCGAGGAACTGGCGCAGGGGCGGCTGGTGGTGCCGCTAGCCACGCTGCCGGCGGAGACCGACAATCGCAAGGCCTATTACTTCGTCCACCGGCGCGGCCTGCCTCCCGACGACAAGGTCTTGCAACTGCGCGACTGGCTGCTGGAACACGGCGCGGAACACGGCGCTTAGCTGCCGGGCGCGCCGAAGGTCAATGCGCGTGAGCGCTCACGGCCTCGCGGGTGTCCCGCGCCAGGCCCATTGCGAAAGCCACTTCGGCCACCAGGAAGAGCGGCCCGACCAGAAGCCCGGCCAGGTCATCCACAAATGCAGGCTTGCGGCCTTCGTAGTAGTGCCCGATGAACTGGATGAGCCAGCCCGCCACGAAAAGGCCGATGCCCCAAGCCAGCCAGGCGCCGGTGGACAGCGCAGCGATGGCGCCGCCGGCGTAGACGAAGCCAGCCAGGATCACCGTCATCGCCAGCCCGAACCCCGCCGACAGGCGCAGGTAGAACAGGCAGGACAGACCATAAACGACCATCGCCGGCGTCAGGTACGCCGGACCGGCGTCAAGCGGCATGGCCGGGCGGGCCAGCAGTGTGGTCACGGCCAGCACAATCATGGGAATGCCGATGAAATGACTGAACACATTGCGCGCGTCGCGATGATAGGCTGCGTAGTTAGCCAGGTGGTCGATCAGTGTCTTCACAGGGTCTCCTGCCGGGGCGTCGTTGTATCCGCGTATTTGTGTCCGCGTATTTGCAGCCGCGTACTGTGGCTACGCGTTGTGGCCGTATATTAATAGGCATCAAAAAGCCCGTCTGTCCGGTTTTTGACAGTCGGCAAGAGCATCGATCAAGGAGACCATCATGCGCCTGGCAACCCGTGGCCAGCACGAGCCGGCCCTGGATCCGCTGCGCGCCTTGCGCGGCGGGAGCTGGTTTGGCGCCTTGCCGTCGACCATGCAAGACACCCTGCTGCGGGACGCGGCCACGCGCAAGCTGGCGGCCGGCCAGATGCTGTTTACCCGCGGCAACGCCTTTGACGGCATCTACGGCGTGACTGCCGGCACGGTGCAGATCGACAGCCACAGCGAGTCCGGCAAGGCCGCCTTGATCGGCCTGCTGGGGCCGGGCAGCTGGTTTGGCGAGATTTGCCTGTTCGACGGGCTGGCGCGCACGCACGACGCCCATGCCACCAGCGCGGCCACCGTGATGCACCTGCAGCGCGACAAGCTCTACGCGATGCTGTCGGCGCATCCCGAATGGTGGCGCGAGTTCGGCAAGCTGCTCGCCGCCAAGACGCGCGAGGCCCTTCATTATGTGGAAGAGGCGCAGTTGCTGCCGCCGCTGGCGCGCACCGGCCGCCGGCTGGTCGCCATTGCCCAGGCCTATGGCGACATGCCCGGGCTGGAGCGCCGCTCCGTGCATATCCCGCAGGAACAACTCGGGCAGATGCTCGGGCTGTCGCGCCAGACCGTCAACCAGGCCCTGCGCGAGCTCGAAGCGCGCGGGCTGTTGCGGCTGCACTATGCCGACATCGAGTTGATCGACCTGCCGGCCTTGCTGGCGCTGACCTGACAGTGCCGCCCTGCCCGATCCCTTCAGCCTACGCTGGCAGCGCAAACCGAACATCCATCGCCATGACCTATCTAGACGACACCCGCCTGCAAGCCTATCTCAGCCGCATCGGCCACGCGCTGCCGAGCCAGCGGGACCTCGCCACGCTCGACAGCCTGATCGCGGCACAACTGGCGCGGATTCCCTTTGAAAACGTCGACGTGTTGCTGCAGCGCCCGATCAAGATCGGCCTGGACGCGGTGTTCGACAAGCTGGTCACCAACGCGCGCGGCGGCTACTGCTTCGAGCAAAACACCTTGCTTGCCGCCGCGCTGCGTGCGCTTGGCTACGTGGTCACGCCGCTGGCTGCGCGGGTGCGCTGGAACGTGCCGGAAGACGTGCCCGCCATGCAATCGCACATGCTGCTGCGCGTGGAGGCCGCGCATCACAGCTATATCGTGGACGTGGGCTTTGGCGGCCCTACCCCGTATCGCGCCATGGCGCTGCCGCAGGCGGAGCAAGCCGATCCGTCGTTCCCATACCGCCTGTCCTGCGTGGAGACGACAGGTGCGGCCTTTCACGTGTACGATCTGGAGGTCAGGACCGCAAGCGCATGGTTCAAGCTCTACCAGTTCGATCTTTCGCCGCAGCAGGCCATCGATTTCGAGCCACGCAACTGGTACACCTCCACCCACCCCGACAGCCTGTTCCGCAACGCCCTGACCCTGGCGCGCTCGCAAGGCGACACCCGGCTGACGCTGATCAACGGCGACTTTGCCGTGCGCGCGCCCGATGGCAGCGTGCAGCGCCAGCAACTGGACGCGCCGGCTGCCATTGTCCAAGCGCTGAGGGATCGCTTCGGGCTGGCGCTGGACCTTGCCAGCGAGGCGCAATTGGCCCAGCTATTGCCCGTGCTGATCAAGGCGCGCAGCAACAGATAGGCGTGCGCTTTACCAGGGTTCGGGCAGCAGTTCGAGCCCGGCGGCCCCAAGCAGCGCCGGCAGCCCCGCGTCGCCCACCATGTGCAGGGCACCGGCCACGATCAGGGTTGGCACGCGATCCGCGACCAGCGCCTGGATTTTCGGCATCCACTGCTGGTTGCGTGCGTCGACCAGGACCGCCAGCGTGTCCGGCCATTGTGCGCGGCGCCGCGCTAGCAGCGCGCCAAACGGCCCGGCCTGGCCTTGCCGCCACCAGCGCACCATATCCGCCGGCTCCGCAGCGGCCAGTTCCGGCTGCTCGGCAAAGAATGCCAGCATCGATACCTGCTCGGCCAGCGGCACGCACTGCAACATCCGCAGCGCCTCGGTGCCATCCTCCAGCGCATCCGTTGCCCGTCCATCGACAGCGGCGCGCGCCCACAAGAACCGATCGACACCATGCTGTGCCAGGATGCCGTGCCTGGCGGCCACCGCGAACTGCAGATGCATCGCGGCGAACACGGGGCGCAGCCGCTCCAGTTCCGGGCCGGGCAACCCGAAATCCAGCCAAAGCGCCCGCACCTGCGCAAGCGTGGCCGGCTGCAGATGGCGGCTCAGACTATCGCCTTGCGGGAAATACGCCGGCGCGAAGTCAGGCGCCTGGTCCAGCGCCACCTCGAAGACCACCCGCGCCGAAGCGCGGTAGGCGCGCTCCGCGGCCGGCACCAGTGCAGGCAACGGCGCATCCAGCACGTGGATCGCCCCCAGCAGGTAGACCTCGGTATCCTTGATTTGCCAAAGCATGAAACGCTTTCCTCGTCCTTTGTGGCCTGTTGCAGCCTGTTATGACCTGTTCGCCGTTTGTGGGTGCGGACATCATGCCGCCGTCTTGCCGACGTCATGCACCGAATGCATTGCCCACAGAAAATTCTCTGATAAGCCGGGCCGGCTGCCGATTTGCTTGTGGACTGAGCCATGCCTCCCAACCATAATGTACCGGCCGGTAGCACTATGGTACTGACAAGCCCCTGCATGAACCGCTGTGCAGAACACGCCGGGCCGTGCTGCCAAGATGCAGATTCACCAGCGCCTTTTAAAGATCATCTGGTCCCGCCCCGCGAGGACCAGGACACCAGGAGACACGCATGTCATTGTTCGACCTGACCGGCAAGGTTGCCGTCGTCACCGGCTCATCACGCGGCATCGGCCGCGCCATCGCTGAGCAGATGGCGGTGCAAGGAGCCAAAGTGGTGATTTCCTCGCGCAAGGCCGAGGCCTGCCAGGAAGTCGTCGATGCCATCAATGCCAAGCATGGCGCCGGCACCGCGATTGCCGTGCCCGCAAATATCTCCTCCAAGGAAGACCTGCAGCGCCTGGTCGACCAGACCAACGGCACGTTCGGCAAGATCGACGTACTGGTTTGCAACGCGGCGTCCAACCCCTATTACGGCCCGATGAGCGGCGTGACCGACGAACAGTTCCGCAAGGTGCTGGACAACAACGTCATCTCCAACCACTGGCTGATCCAGATGGTGGCCCCGCAGATGCTTGAGCGCAAGGACGGTTCGATCATCATCGTGTCGTCCATCGGCGGCCTGCGCGGCTCGCCCACCATCGGCGTGTACAACGTGTCGAAGGCAGCCGACTTCCAGCTGGCGCGCAACCTTGCGGTGGAGTTCGGCCCGAGCAACGTGCGCGTGAACTGCATCGCCCCTGGCCTGATCCGCACCGATTTCGCCAAGGCGCTCTGGGAGGATCCGGAGCGCTACAAGCTGTCGACGCAAGGCGCGCCCCTGCGCCGCATCGGCGAGCCGGTGGAGATTGCCGGCGCCGCGGTGTTCCTGGCCTCCTCGGCCAGCACCTTCATGACCGGCCAGGCCATGGTGGTGGACGGCGGCGTCACGATCTGAGCCGCCGCGCACCTGCTGTTCCCGTTCCGGGCTCGCTCCAGGGCCAGGGCGCAAAGCCCGATGCCTGAGGCCTGAGCCGGGGCACTTCGTGCCCGCGTGCATTGCCGCCCGCATTTCCGGGCAGGCGCGGCACGCGGGCAAGCTTGCGCGCCGGCATGCCAGAGCGTTGCCCATCCTGCCATGCAGTCAGGGAGGCACCGATGTCGAACAACCCGCAATCCGCTACGACCTGGCCGGCAATCAGCCTGGCCGAGGCCCACGCCCGCCTTACCGCGCCCGGCGCCCCTTTCGAAACCGAAACGCGCGTGATCCGGGGCATTACCACCATCGTCTGGAAAAACGCGCCACCCACGCTGCGCGACCTGTTCCTGCAAGCCCGCACATTGGGCGACAAAACCTTTGTCGTCTATGAGGACGAACGTGTCTCGTACGATGCGTTCGCCCGCGCCGCGCTCACCATCGCGCATGCGCTGATCCGAGATGGCGTGACCAAGGGCGACCGCGTGGCGCTGGCCATGCGCAACCTGCCGGAATGGCCGGCCGTCTTCTACGGCGCCTTGCTGACAGGCGCCATTGTCACGCCGCTCAACGCCTGGTGGACCGGGGCGGAACTGGAGTACGGCCTGGCCGACTCCGGCAGCAAGATCGCCATCGTTGACGATGAACGGCTGGGCCGCATCATTGAGCACCTGCCAGGCTGCCCCGCGCTGGAAAAAATCTACGTCAGCCGCGCCGATGCGCCAGCCAGCGACGCGCGCATCAGCCAGCTGGAGAGCCTGATCGGCACGCCGGACCAATGGGCATCGCTGCCGGAACTGCCGGTACCCGATGTCGCCATCGACGCCGACGACGACGCCACCATTTTCTATACATCAGGCACCACCGGCAAGCCCAAGGGCGCGCTCGGCACCCACCGCAACGCCACCAATGTGGCCGTGGCCGCCGCGTTCAGCCCAATGCGCAATTGCCTGCGCCGCGGCGAGGCGATCCCCGCGCCCGATCCGGCCGCGCCGCAAAAAGGCATGCTGCTGTCGGTGCCGTTCTTCCACGTTACCGGTTGCATGGCGGTGCTCAACGGCGCGCTGGCCAGCGGCACCAAGATCGTGTTGATGCGGCGCTGGGACGCCGTGCGTGCCATGGGCCTGATCGAGCGCGAGCGTTGCACGGCTGCCGGCGGCGTGCCCACCATCGCCTGGCAGATCATCGAGCACCCGGAGCGCGAGCGCTTCGACCTGTCGTCGCTGGAAAACGTCAACTACGGTGGCGCCCCCGCTTCGGCCGAGCTGGTGCGCCGCATCAAGGAAGTGTTCCCGCATTCGGCCCCCGGCATTGGCTGGGGCATGACCGAGACCTCGGCCACCTTCACCAGCCACAGTGCAGAGGAGTATGTGGAGCGTCCCGAAAGCGGCGGCCCGGCCTTGCCCATCGGCGAGATGAAGGTGGTGGACGGGCGCGGACACAGCTTGCCCACCGGCGAGACCGGCGAGCTCATGGTGCGCGGCGCCAATGTGGTGCGCGGCTACTGGAACAAGCCGGAAGCCACCGCGCAAACATTCATCGACGGCTGGCTCAAGACCGGCGACATCGCGCGGCTGGACGAGGAGGGCTTTGTCTATATTGTCGACCGCATGAAGGACATGCTGATCCGCGGCGGCGAGAACATCTACAGCATCGAGGTGGAAAGCGTGCTGTACGATCACCCGGCCATCATGGATGCGGCACTGGTCGGCATTCCCCACCGCACGCTGGGCGAAGAGCCCGCGGCCGTGGTCAGCCTGAAGCCCGGCGCGCAAGCCACCGAGGCGGAGTTGCAGGCGTTCGTGGGCGAGCGGCTGGCGGCCTTCAAGGTGCCGGTGCGGATCGTGTTCTGCCCCGACATGCTGCCGCGCAATGCCAACGGCAAGATCCTGAAGTCGACACTGCGCAAGATGTTCGAAGCCTGAACCCGGGCGCTGGACAAGATCAGGATCACCCAGGCGGCAGTGAACGCGAGCACGGCCGCTTGCTTGCCGTTACCACGCCGGTCCGACGGCGATTACGGGAACAACCAACAGATAACAGATAACAGATGCGGATGCAGATGCAAGCAAATTCATTCACCAGACCTTTCCTGCCCTCCGGCAACCGGCTCGCGGGCTTGTCCATGCTGGGCACTGCCTTGCTCCTCGCGGGCTGTGCCGGCCAGGGCCAGGGCAGCGCCGCTGCGCCGGTGCCGGAGATACGGCCTGGCATTCTCGCCGGCTACCTGCCGGCGGACGCACGGCCCGATAGCCTCGCCCTGGTGCCACCGCCGCCCGCACCCGGCTCCGCGGCGCAAGCCCTGGACGACGAGATCGCGCGCGGCAACCAGGCCCTGCGAGGCACGGCACGCTACCGCCAGGCAGCAGTCGATGCCAACCTGAAATTCCCGCAGGCCGAGGGGATTTTCTCGTGTGCGCTGGATGCGCCGATATCGCAGGAGCAAACCCCCCGGCTCTACCTGCTGCTGCGCCGGACCCTGGCCGATGCGGGACTATCGACGTACGGCGTGAAGGACAAATATACGCGCGCCCGGCCGTTCGTGGTCAACCAGCAGCCGAGTTGCACGCCCGCCGAGGAAGCCATGCTTTCCAAGGACGGCTCCTACCCTTCGGGGCATAACGCCATTGGCTGGGCGTGGGCGTTGATCCTGGCGGAAATCGCGCCGCAACAGTCCAATGTGATCCTGGCGCGCGGGCTGGCCTATGGGCAAAGCCGGCTGGTCTGCAATGTGCATTGGCAAAGCGATGCGACGCAGGGCCGCATCATGGGCGCAGCTACCGTGGCGCGGCTGCATGCAGACCCTACCTTCCTCGCAGATCTTGCGGCAGCCAAAGCGGAGGTTGCGCAAGCCCGTGCCAACGGGCTGCGGCCGGCCGGCGACTGCCGCGCTGAAAGCGAGGCACTGGCGATCAAATAGCGGGAGACGCCTGGCCGGCGCGATGCCGGCCAGACGCTTGCGCCAGGTTCAGCCACGCCCGACGAAGGGCATCTTGGTGGCCATCACGGTCATGAACTGCACATTGGCACCCAGCGGCAGGTTGGCCATGTGCACCACCGAGCTGGCCACATGCGCCACGTCCATCAGCGGCTCCGGCGCGATCTCGCCGTTGGCCTGCGGCACGCCGCGCGCCATGCGCGAAGCCATATCGGTGGCGGCGTTGCCGATATCGATCTGCCCGCAGGCGATGTCAAAGGCGCGGCCATCCAGCGAGAGGCTCTTGGTCAGCCCGGTAATGGCGTGCTTGGTGGCCGTGTATGGCACCGTGTTGGGCCGCGGCGCGTGCGCCGAGATCGAGCCGTTGTTGATGATGCGGCCGCCGCGCGGGCTCTGCGACTTCATCAGCGCGAAGGCCGCGCGCGAGCACAGGAACGCGCCGGTCAGGTTGGTGTCCAGCACGGCCTTCCATTGCGCCACGGAGAGTTCATCGATGGACACCGCCGGCGCATTGATGCCGGCGTTGTTGAACAGCACGTCGAGCCGGCCGAAATGCTCGCGAACCTGGGCGAAGAGCCGCTCCACCGAATCCGGATCGCTGACGTCGCATTGCACCGCCAGCGCCGTATGGCCCTCGGCCTTGGCTTGCGCGGCCAGCGCCTCGAGCGGCTCGGCGGTACGCCCGGCAAACACCACCCGATAGCCTGCCACTAGCAGCGCCTGTGCCACCGCCTTGCCGATGCCGCGGGCCGCGCCCGTTACCAGCGCAACCTTGCCTTGCTCATTCATGCTGTCTTCTCCGGACTGGATTGTTGAATGGATCGTGGATCGTGGATCGTGGATCAGGAAACGGATGCCTACTTGACCGGAATCGGCGTGGCCGCCGCCACCGGCACGGCGGTCACACTATTCTGCGGGCTGCCGGACACGATGCGGTCCGAGTAGGTCAGATAGACCAGGGTGTTGCGCTTGCGGTCGACCGTGCGCACCACGTGCAGAGTCTTGAACAGGATCGACATGCGCTCGGAGAACACATTGTCCTGCTGGCGCAGCGGCCCCTTGAACGTGATCGGCCCTACCTGGCGGCAGGCGATGGAGCTTTCCGGCGGGTCTTCGGCCATGCCCAGCGAGCCCTTGATGCCTCCGGTGCGGGCACGCGACACGTAGCAGGTCACGCCTTCGACCTGCGGATCGTCATAGGCTTCGATCACGACTTTGTCGGAGCCGGTCATGCGGAAATTGGTGCTCACGCTGCCGATCTCCTCGGCATGCGCAGCCGGCGCCAGCAGCGCAAGCGCCGCCAGAAGGCCGGTCAGGGGCCACCGCGGCCCACGGGAAACGCGATGGAAACGCCCGGATGGCATGGCCGTGCCCCCCACCTCAGGACACCGTGCCGGTGATTTCATCGTGCCGTTTTTCCATTTCCTGGCGCAACTGGCGGCGCAGCTGGGCTGCGGCAAAGCGCTGGCGCTCGACTTCGTCGCGGGGCACCAGCGGCGGCACTTCGGCGGGCGCACCGTTGTCGTCCACAGCGACCATGGTGAAGTAGCAGCTGTTGGTATGGCGAACCAGCTTGCTGCGGATATTCTCCGTGATCACCTTGATGCCGATTTCCATGGAGCTGCGGCCGGTGAAATTGACTGCCGCCAGGAACGTCACCAGCTCACCCACGTGGATGGGCTGGCGAAACACGACCTGGTCGACCGACAGCGTGACCACGTAGCGCCCGGCATAGCGGCTGGCACAGGCGTAGGCCACCATGTCGAGGTACTTGAGGATGGTGCCGCCGTGCACATTGCCGGAGAAATTGGCCATGTCCGGCGTCATCAGCACGGTCATGGAAAGCTGGTGGGACAGGTCATTCATGATGAAAATCCGGAATCTGGAAGCGGCCGGGCCGACCCGCGGTGCAGGTCGAAAGGCTGGCGCCGACGATCGGCAGTTTAACCCGGAACGATCGCCCTGCCCTGCCCCCGAGAACGTCAAAAAGCACCCCGGCACCAATAAAAAAGCGGCCCAACGGGCCGCCTTCCTGTTTGCGCCTGGGCGCGGACTACTTATTTCTTCTTGTTCACAGCGTCCTTGAACCCTTGGCCGGCAGAGAACTTGACCGTCTTGGCGGCCGGAATCTTGATGGTCTCGCCAGTACGCGGATTGCGTCCGGTACGTGCGGCGCGCTTGCCGGAGCTGAAGCTGCCGAAGCCCACCAGCGTTACCGAATCACCCTTGGCAACCGCCTTCTTAATGTTGTCCAGAGCGGCATTCAGCGCGCGCTCTGCTGCAGCATTGCTCAGTTCCGCGTCAGCGGCGATGGCAGATACCAGTTCACCTTTATTCATGGCTGATTTCCCTTGTTGGTCGTCTTGATCGGAGTGTCTGCCACGCGGCAAATTACCGATCGGCGCAGTCTAATCCGCGCTTTACGCATTGGGCAATCCCCAGTGGCACCAATGCAACGAAAAAAGCCGCAAATCCTTGAGTCAAGCGCCTTTGCGGGGAATTTACCCTCCTTTTCCGTGCTTTCAAATGCGGCCGGTGAGAGTAATGGTCATTCGAACGCCGGTACACGATGACAGGCGTCGCTTGACGAGGTCAGACCTGCGCTGTGTGCGCCTTGCTGCCGTCAAAAACCGCCCAGATGGCTTGGTCGGCGGTATGCCAATGGATTTGGATGGATGCGCCTCCACGGTCCATCATGGTGCATGAAATCCGTGAGCGTGAGCCCCAAATGGGGGCATTGCCTCATTTTGGCGCAGCCTCCATGTGCCTGGCCTACCCGGCGCATGCTATTCGGCTGCAGGTTATGACTTCTCAATCCGTGCGCCGCCCCCTTCGAGCGCGACAAATCGGTGCAAATCCCACCAACACGGTGCAGATCCCGGCCTGCGATGCCCCAGACTGGTACGCTTTTTGCGTACGTGTGCTCCCATTTTGCGCATAGAGGATTGTATGGACAAATGGAAGAGCGGCACCGATGCCCTGTTCATCTTGCTAGGGGCGATCATGGTGCTCGCCATGCACGCGGGCTTTGCGTTCCTGGAGCTGGGCACGGTGCGCAAGAAGAACCAGGTCAACGCACTGGTCAAGATATTGGTGGATTTTGCGGTTTCCACGATCGCCTATTTCTTTATTGGCTACACCGTGGCCTATGGGGTCGAGTTCTTCACCAGCGCCCATGCACTGGCGGAAAGAAGCGGCTATGAGCTGGTGAAATTCTTTTTCCTGGCAACGTTTGCCGCCGCCATACCGGCGATCATTTCTGGCGGCATTGCCGAGCGCTCGCGCTTCAATCCGCAACTGGTGGCCACCTTCGTGCTGGTGGGCCTGGTCTACCCCTTCTTCGAGGGCATCGTCTGGAATAACCGCTTTGGCGTGCAGGACTGGATCGCCTCGGTCGCGGGAGCGCCGTTCCACGACTTCGCCGGCTCCGTCGTGGTCCACGCCATGGGCGGCTGGATCGCGCTTCCCGCCATCTTGTTGCTGGGCGCGCGCCGCGGCCGCTACCAGAAAGACGGCCGCATCAGCGCGCACCCGCCCTCGAACATCCCGTTCCTGGCGCTGGGCGCATGGGTACTGGCGGTAGGCTGGTTCGGTTTCAATGTCATGAGCGCGCAAACCGTCGACAAGATCAGCGGGCTGGTGGCCATCAACTCCCTGATGGCCATGGCCGGCGGCACGCTGGCCGCCTGGGCGGCCGGCCGCAACGACCCCGGCTTTGCCTACAACGGCCCGCTGGCCGGGCTGGTGGCGGTCTGCGCCGGATCCGACCTGATGCACCCGCTGGGCGCGCTGGTCACGGGTGCCATCGCCGGCGCGCTGTTCGTCTACCTGTTCACGCTGGCCCAGAACAAGTGGCATATCGATGATGTGCTGGGCGTCTGGCCGCTGCACGGGCTGTGCGGCGCATGGGGCGGCATTGCCGCCGGCATCTTTGGCAGCCAGGCGCTCGGTGGCATTGGCGGTGTTTCGCTCGGCGCGCAGTGCCTCGGCACCCTCCTTGGCATCGCGATCGCCCTGGTGGGTGGCACCGTGGTTTACGGCACGCTCAAGAAGGTCGTGGGCATCCGGCTGGACGCTGAATCGGAATACAACGGCGCGGACCTGTCACTGCATCGCATCTCCGCCACGCCGGAGCGCGAAACCAACTGGTAAGGCACGGTGCAAAGGGAATTGCGCCCTTGCGCCACGCCCCCTCACCTGCGACCCATGCCCGCGAGTGGCGCCCTGCGCCCTTTGCGGCCATTTTGTGCTTGAACTTCCGCTCGCCGCGTAGCAATAATGCGTTGCCCACCTTCGCGCCCCGCCGCCGATGCGCCCCGGGCATCCGCTGCTTGATATTCGTTGCCTGTATACCTGCCGAGCCAGCAAGGGAGAAACGCGATGGATGCTACAACGCTGCAGAAGTATCAGGATGTCGTCGTCGCCTATGCGACGGAAGTCGGGTTCAAGGTTCTCGCCGCCCTCGTCTTCTGGGTGATTGGCCGGTGGCTGATCCATGTCGTGGTGCGCATGGTGCAGGGGTCCCTGACCAAGCAAAAGGTCGACCCGACCTTGCTGCGCTATGTCGGTTCCATCGTCACGGTGACCCTGAATATCGTGCTGATCATCGGGATCCTGGGTTACTTCGGCATCCAGACCACCAGCTTTGCCGCACTGATCGCGGCGGCCGGCATCGCCATCGGCATGGCGTGGTCGGGGTTGATGTCCAACTTCGCGGCAGGCGCCTTCCTGGTGGTGCTGCGGCCCTTCAAGGTTGGGGATTTCGTCACGGTAGGCGGGATCACCGGCACCGTCAGGGAGATCGGCCTGTTTGCCACCACGCTGGACACGCCCGACAATGTCCTCACCGTGGTCGGCAACAATAAGATCTTTGCGGACACAATCCAGAACTTCAGCGCCAACCCGTACCGCCGGGTCGAGCTCAAGGCCCAGCTAGCCGGCAGCACGGACGTGGCGGCGGCCGCCACCCTGCTAAGGGAGCGGCTGGCCGCGCTGCCCAACGTTCTGGCCGAGCCGCCGCCCGACGTCGAGATTATCGAGTTCACCCTGGTAGGCCCGGTGCTTGCGGTACGTCCGTACTGCCATACCGACCATTACTGGCAGGTGTATTTCGACAGCAACCGCGTGATCCGCGAGAGCTTTGGCGAGGCCGGCTTCGCCGCGCCAATGCCAGCCCAACTGGTGGTGCTGCAAAACGGCGCGGCCGCTTAACCGTGTATCGATGGGATGGCGCGGCCACGCTGAGCCAGGCCGCCCCGCTATCGCAGCGGCATCGGAGCCCGGATCATTCGGCGCCGTGCACTGTCGCGCCTGAACGGCCGAAGGCCCGCATCAGCACGGCGCCGGTACCGCAAACGCCCATGACCACCGCCAGCGGCAACGCGCTGCCGTCCCGCCAGAAGCTGACGGCAGCGCCGGCCAGGGTACCCAGGGAGAATTGCAGCGTTCCCATCAATGCGGAAGCGGTGCCGGCACGATGGCCCTGCTGGTCCATGGCCAGTGCCGAGGCGTTCGGCAGGATGCAGCCGAGGCTGGCGATGAACACAAAGAAGCCCGTCAGCAGCACCGGCAGCGGCGCCAGGCCGGCGAGCACGGCCGCGGCCAGGACAAGGCCGGCCAGGCACGGCGCAAGCAGCGCGCCGCGCAGGACGTGGTCCAGCGTGCGGTTGCGCACCAGGCGCGCGTTGAGCTGCGACATGCCGATCAGGCCCAATGCGTTGGCGCCGAACACGAAGCCGTAATGGGAGGGATCGATGCCATGCAACTCGATCAGCACGAACGGCGACCCCGCAATGTATGCAAACATGCCCGCCTGCGCGCAGCCGGCCGACAGCGAATAGCCGACAAAACCCCGGTCTCGCAGCAGCTCGCCGTAGTTCGAGAGCACGCGGCCCAGGCGCAACGGCATGGCGCTGGCGTGGTCGAGCGATTCCTCCATGTAGCGGTGGACCACCCACAGGATCAGCAGGCTCGCACCGCACAACAACCAGAAGATGGCGCGCCAGCCGAATGCCGCCAGCACGGCGCCCCCGATGATGGGCGCCAGGATCGGCGCCAGGCCCATCACCAGCATCAGCGAGGAGAAGGCGCGCGCGGATTCATGGGCCTCCAGCCGGTCGCGAATGACGGCGCGCGCCATCACCATGCCCGCGCAGCCACCCAGGGCCTGCAGGAAACGCCACAGCATCAGCGCATCGACGTCACTCGCGAGCGCGCACCCGGCCGCGGCCAGCGCGTAGGCCAGCAGGCCGACATACAGCGGCGGCTTGCGGCCAAAGCGGTCGCTGATCGGGCCATAGAATGCCTGCCCCACCGCCAACCCGACCAGGAACGTCCCCAACGTGAGCTGCACGCGGCCGATATCGACCCCGAGATCCCCGGCCAGCGCCGGGAAACTCGGCAGGTACATGTCAATGGAAAGCGGCGCCAGCGCGGTAAGCGAAGCGCATACCAGGAGCCAAAGCGGAAAGCGCCCGGATTGTGGGGCGCGGGTGGAGCGGGTCATCGAAACTTCCTGAGGAACAACTAGGCAGCCGGCACGGCCACCGGCGCCCAATGCGTCAACCGGCTAGCGGCGTAGCGGCACGGGAGCGGCTAAAGACGTAATTGTTGCATAGCGTAACAAGCCGCGCACTCGGCACGCCGCGCGGCGATGATGCAAGCGCACGTCCGACCGGACGCGTGCAACTGTGATGACGGGCCTGGCGATACCGCGGCATTGCGGTAATTTCGGGCCTCGCTTCGCCGCGGAGTGGAGGAGTGCGTGGCTATCAACGGCAGCGACGCCAAGGGTACAATGCCAGCCTGTCGGCCGCCTGGGGCGGACGATCACGCAGCCCGACGCACCGCGGGAACCCACCCGATGGTGCGGTTCCCGGCAACGTTTTCCTGCATGAGAACAAGATACAAACTGCTTTCTGTCTGTTTTGCCCTGGCCGCCGGCGCGGCTAGTTTGCCGTGGGCGCAGCGCGCGCATGCGGCACCGGCTCCAGCCAGGGCCGCCGCCTCTGCGCCTGCCCCCGTGGTGGTGAACGAGGCCGATGCCCTGGCGCAAATGCTCAAGGGCGCTGCCACGGGCCAGAATACCGGCGCGGCAGGCGTGCCTGAATTGCTGCGCAATACCGCCCGCCCCGACAACATATTGTCGCGCGCTTGCCGCCAGCTCAACGACGCCCTGCCCATCGAGATCGATGGCGAGACGCGCTTGCGCCGCTGCCAGTCGGTCCCTGGCAAACATATCCTGTTCCAGTTGGAGCTGACCAAGTACCGAGGCCCCATGCTGGACCTCGCCAGCTTCGAGCTCAGCTACGCCGCGCCGCTGCAGCGCAATATCTGCGCGAACCGGGACGTTGAAATCCTGACCAAGCTGGGCATCAGCATGATGTTCCGCTACATGACGCGCAACGAGCGCGGCGAGCGTCGCGTTGGCGACGTCTACATCAACGCGCCCATCTGCTCCTCGGCACTGCGCTAGACCCTGCCAACCCCATTTGGCATTCCTGCCGGGATGCCGGGCCTTGCCTCCGGGAGCAGGCGCGCCGGCTCCCGGGCATAGCTCAGGCAAGCCGTGGACGCAACGGCACCACGTTGGCCGCACGCCGGGGCAACACACGGGTTTCTTTCCATCGCGCGTGCGCCAGCGGTGAGCCCCATACCAGTCCATGCAGTTGGGCGAGCGCAAAGGGATCGCCCAGCAACAAGTGTTTCTGGGTAGCCGACAGCGCGTCCGGGCCGGCGGTGAGGGCCTGCTGCACCAGCGCGGCGTGCTCCGCTTGCGTAGCCTGTGGCTGCACCACGCGCGACGAGGCGGTCGCGCACATCAGCGCATTGGTCACCGGGTCGACAACGGCATCGATAAATGCCGGCGGCTCTCCCGCTGCCTCCACGTGCTTTTGCATGGCCACCATCTCGCGCGGGGGTGTGGCCTCCTCCGGCGTCACGAACAACCTGGCTCCGCGCAGCGCGCGGCCCAGCGAGACCCGCGACAGCCAGACCGAAAGCGGAATCGAGCATACCAGCGAGCCCACGATCGGCAGCAGCCACCAGACAAAATTCGGGTCCAGCCACAGCACCAGCCCGCCCCAGGCCAGGCCCAGCAAGGTGTGCATGCCATGGCGGCGGAACGCCTCGCCCCAGGTGGTCTGCGCATCTTCACGCGGCGGCGACTTCCAGGTAATGCCCCAGCCGCTATAAGCCGCCACCACGAACTTGGTGTGAAACAGCATGCGGACCGGGGCCAGCAAGGCCGACATCACGACTTCGATCAGCATCGACAGCACCAGGCGCAACGGCCCACCATAGCTGCGCGCGTCCTTCATCAGCAGCACCACGCTGGCGATCTTGGGCAGGAACAACAGTGTGGCGGTCGCCGAGAACAGCGCCAGCGCCTTCTCGGGATGCCATTCCGGCCAGGTCGGGAACAGCTGGTAGGGCTGCGTGAAGTACTCCGGCGGCACCAGCGCGTGCTTGGCCAGCATGATGGTGGACAACACCAGGAACAGGAACCACAGCGGCGCCGACAGATAAGCCATCACACCGGTGAGGAACACCGCGCGGTGCACAGCGTGAAAGCCCTGCTTCATCCACAGGCGGAAGTTCATCAGGTTGCCCTGGCACCAGCGGCGATCGCGCTTGACCTCATCGAGCAGGTTCGGCGGGAGTTCCTCATAGGAGCCCTCCAGGTCATAGGCAATCCACACGCCCCACCCGGCCCTGCGCATCAAGGCGGCCTCGACGAAATCGTGCGAGAGGATTTCTCCTGCCAGCGGGCCCTTGCCGGGCAATGGCGCCAGCGCGCAATGTTCCATGAACGGCTGGATGCGGATGATGGCGTTGTGGCCCCAGTAGTGCGATTCGCCGAGCTGCCAATAATGCAGGCCAGCGGTAAACAGCGGCCCGTACACGCGCGTGGAAAACTGCTGCACGCGCGCATACATGGTCTCGCGGCCCACGGCCAGCGGCGCGGTCTGGATGATGCCGGCCCCCGGATTGCCTTCCATCAGCTTGACCAGCGTGGTCAGGCACTCGCCGCTCATCACGCTATCTGCGTCCAGCACCACCATGTAGCGATAGGCGCTGCCCCAGCGGCGGCAGAAGTCCGCCACATTGCCGGTCTTGCGCTTGACGCGATGGCGGCGCCAGCGGTAGAAGATTCGGCCAAAGCCGTTGACCGCGCGGCAGGTTTCCATCCACGCATCGGTCTCGGCAGTGCGCAAGTCCGGGTTGCCGCTGTCGGACAGCACGAAGAAATCGAAGCGGGCCAGCTCGCCGGTGCGCTCCATCGACTCATAGGTCGCGCGCAGCCCGGCAAATACCCGGGTCACGTCCTCGTTGCAGATCGGCATGATGACCGCAGTGCGCGCCTCCTCGGCAATGGGCCCATCCACCGCGGCCGAGCGTGAGATCAGATGGCGGTCGCCGCCTTTGGCCAGCACCAGGAAACCCATCATGGCAGTCCAGAACCCAGCCGACACCCACGAAAACAGGATGGCGAAGAGCGCCAGCACGGCGATCTCGAGCGGATCGGTGCCGTGATAAGGCAGCACCTTGGTCATGAAGTATGTAGCTAGCGCGGTCTGCCCGGCTACCAGGCCAAGCAGTACCCATCGGCGGTGCTTGCCCGCCGGGTGCCATTTGCCCTCGGCATCGGGACCGTCATGTAGCGTGTCCCAGGTTTCCGGGACTGGCGGGCGGCCCAGCATGCGCCTGCCCAGGTTGCGCAGGAAGCCGGTGACGATGTGCGGAGGCCACGCCCGCGGCACCATGGAAGCGCGTTTGGGTTCGGGGCCGGTGTCGATATGCACGGTGCCGTCCGCACGACGCTGCACCAGCGGCTCGCCCGACGCCAGCGGTGCGCCATAGGCAAGATTGAGGCGGCGCCCCACCGAGCCGTAGGATGGGCCCGCCGGGGATGGCTCGCCGTCTTTGGCCGCGAGTGTGCGCTGCAGAAGATGGATGGCCGACTCAGTGTCGGCGGCGTCGCTGCCAGCGACGTTGTCAAGCAGCTCGCGACGCTGGTCGGGCGAGACAGGAACGCGATCGAGATAGCGCTCGCATGCCGCCGCCGGAGCGGCGCGCCGCTTCAGCCTGGGGGTAAGATGTAGCTCCACGTCTCGGATAGGGTTGTATTGCCGTTGCGAAGATAGCCGCGCAATTCGACCGGTTTGTTCTCGTCCTTGCGGCGCACGACCATGGTCATGCGCCAGCCGCCGGTGGCCGCATTGCGTTGCGTCGAAGTGTTCAGCAGCTCCCCGTTGCTGTCGGCCGAGATCACCGGATCGATCCGGGTA
Organism: Cupriavidus sp. GW822-FHT03E04; assembly: GCF_058801495.1. NCBI lineage: Bacteria > Pseudomonadati > Pseudomonadota > Betaproteobacteria > Burkholderiales > Burkholderiaceae > Cupriavidus > Cupriavidus sp. GW822-FHT03E04. The sequence continues at coordinate 87,189 of NZ_JBXANI010000015.1, read as the reverse complement.
TCGGCGGCCAGTTTCTTGAAGGCCGGGCCTTCAAAATCCACCACCAGCGAAAAGCTGGTGTCGTCCTGCTTGCGGCTGAGGCCCTGGCCACGCCGCGTTTGTGTCACCCACGACAGCGGCGGCTGTTTGTCGCCGTCCTTCTGCCACAGCAGCCGATACTCGAAATCGAAAGGTTGCTTGGGCTTGGGCGGGGTGTCAGGCACCCAGTACGCCACGATGTTGTCGTTGGTCTCGTCCGGGGTCGGGATCTGCACCAGCTCGACCCGGCCCGAGCCCCAATTCCCCTTGGGCTCCACCCAGGCGCTCGGCCGACGCTCATACCACGCGCCAATCTCCTGGTAGCTGCTGAAATTACGATCCCGCTGCATCAGGCCAAATCCTTGCGGATTGGTCGCGGCAAACGAGGTCACCAGCAGGCGCTTGGGATTGCTCAGCGGCCGCCACAGCCACTCACCCGTGCCGAGCTGCACCGAGAGGCCGTCGGAGTCATGCACCTCGGGCCGATAGTCCGGCACCGAAGAAGGTTGGTTCTCGCCAAAGAGGTACATGCTGGTCAGCGGTGCCAGGCCAAGCTTGGTGACGTTTTCCCGCATGAACAAGCGCGACTTCACCTCCATGACCGTCTCCGTGCCTGGCCGGATCACGATCCGGTACGCCCCGCTCACGCGGCGCGAGTCCATCAGCGCATAGATGGTCAGTTGCTTGTCCGCTGGCGATGGCCGCTCGATCCAGTACTCCACGAAACGCGGGAACTCTTCGCCGGAATTGAGCCCGGTATCCACGGCCAGGCCCCGCGCCGACAAGCCATACCACTGGTCCTTGCCCAACGCGCGGAAATAGCTGGCGCCCAGGAAAGAAACGACTTCGTCCTTGCCCTTGGTGCTGTTGAGCGGATAGAGCACGCGGAAGCCGGCGAAGCCAAGCGTCTTGAGCTTGCTGGTATCGACCTTGTGCGGCCCGTAGTTGAACGCGGACGGATCGAAGCGGATCTCGCGGGCACTCCCGCTCACCACTTCATTGATGCGCACCGGCTGGTCGAACACCATGCCTTCATGAAAGAAGGAGAGCTCGAACGGCAGCTTGGCATTGCGCCACTGATAACGCTCAGGCTTGTATTCGATCTCGCGGTAGCGCTCGTACGGCAGCTCGCGCAATTCACGCGGCAGATTCTGCGCGGGTGCCTTGTAAGGACTTGCGGCCAGCTGGCGCGCGCGCGCCGCCACGGTGTCGAAGTCGAACGCGTGCGCCACCACGGCACACAGTGCCAGCATGCCGCCGCACAACCACCTGCCCAGGCGCAGTGCGCCTGTGTTCGCAGGCGCCAATGCACGGCGCTGGATAGATTCGACGGTCGGCAAGGTAACGGTTTCGGACATGAATGCCAGTGACGGGCGTAGTTGGACGGTTACGATCAATCAAACACCGCAGCAAAAGGCGGGCCACCATGCGAGCGGAATGACTGAAGCAACGGCGGGATGCCGGCCAGCGCGAACCGGGGGAAAATGTAGGGGATCTCGCTGCGCATCGCTTTTGACTGGGTGCTGAACCTGTGCCTGCATGTATCGGGACGTATCCGACTTGCTGCAATGCGCAATAAGACCTTAACAACTCGAGACTAAGAAGTCACGTTTCGATCACGCAACGTTTGCAACAATTTGAAACCCCAGCCATCCGGACGCCGCTTTGCGCGCGCCGCTCGAGCCCAGGCATCACATTGGGCATACCGTCGAATCATCGCTTGGTGCTTCGCAGGGCACGTTCGGGGCACAGCCATTTCTTCAGCGATTACCCCTACGGCGCCACCACGCATGAGCAAGGCGGAACGCGAACATCGGCCCCCTGCCCTCAGACCGCTGCGCCATGTCCTCTACATAGCGGCAGCCCCCGAATCTGCAACGCTAGAATACGGATCGCACGCCGTCAACGTGCGTGGCGAGCACGTGCGCAGCACTGGAACGGCGCATAGCGCACCTGCAAAATCGTGCACTGCACTGGAATCATGCGGATGGGGTCCGCCGCGCCCAAAAAAAAGAGAGGCCGTAGCCTCTCGATCGGGTTCCGCCTCGATGCCAGTCCCCCCGGATGGCGCATGGCGCCGCTGGACATCGGTACCCGGAAGCGCGGCACCGCGCGCTTCACGCGCGACGCAGGGCTCACAGGCGGCGTGGCGAACTAGCTCGGCAGCAAGCGAGCGCACCGGCGCGCGGCTGCCCGTCGCCTTTCACTAGCGGCGCTCAGGCGCCTTTATTCATCATCTTGTCGGCATCAGGAGGCGCGTGGTTCTTCTTCTTCTTCGCCGGCTTCTTCGTCGTCTTGCCGGAGCTTGACGCCGCTGGCTTGTCGCCGGCCGCGGGCGCGGCAGGCGCCGACGCCTGGGCATAAGCACCCGCACCAAACATGGCCAGCGTCAACATCACGATCCACTTCTTCATTTCAGCCTCCTGGTCAGCCGTAAAGAGAAGCCTGCCTGCGGCCCTTGGTGGCGCTAGGCACCTGCGCTTCGTGACTACCAAAACGAAGCAGGGAACGAATGGGTTGACGTGTCAGTTCGCCTATCGACACTGCAACGCAGCATCCAGCCTGGCCACACGTGCCGGCACAGGCATCAAGGACACAAGCGGCTGAGCAGTTCGCCGGGAACAGTGCCTGCACTGGCAGGCTGCGGCATTCCGGTGTGAGGGGCGCTGATGGTGTAAAGCGACTCGCCGCGCGCATAGCGCTTGGCGTAGAGCGTCTGCTCCACCACCGCATACATGGACGTGGCGCAATTGAACACCATGCGCTTGAGCGAGGAACGGATCGGCTCGCCGCTGGTGGTGCGGATCACCCCGGCCGGCGCGTTGCGCATGACGGCGACACCCACCTCGGGACCACGGCGGCGCACCGAAGTCTTGTCGAAGTAAGAGATCACCCCGTTGGCGCCCGCCAGGGGCAGCCAGCGCTGCGGGTCTGGCGCCGAAGAATCGGGCGCGGCCAGCACGGCGCAACCTTCGCGCGGCGTGGAACGGAAGGCAGCCCCCCCGCTGGGAGCCTGGCATTCAATCAAACCCGCCGTGGCGGCGGGGCGAACCGTGGCAGCAGGCTCGGCATACGCGGCAAGACAGACACTGCTGCCAACCAGCACGGCGACAGCGTGGAAAAAGGCGCGCAAGGACATGGACGGACCCTCGTGTAGACCAAAAGACAACGCGCATTGTCGCACACCATGCTGCGCAATCTGCTCAACGTGTACGCTGGCGCCCGTCCTGTCGCGCGCACCGGTCAAGGCCACCGGCTACCGGGACAGCGCCTCGAGTGCATGGCGTGAAGCCTCATCGGCCGGGAAAAAACACTCGATGCGCATCTCCTGCAGCGTGACGTCCTGCGGAATGCCCAGCGTGGTCAGCGTCGAGAACAGTGAGGCGCGAAAACCATCGGCAGCCAGCGCCACAGGTAGCATTGGAGGCGGCGTGCGCTCGGCAGCGTCGTCGTCGAACAGCGGAACGCCGGCCGGCCCTACCATATCGGGATGCCAGTCCGCGATGCGGTTGAAGATCTCCCGCGCGGTCTGGTCCTGCGCCTGCGTCTGCAACTCCTGCCACACACGCCGCAGCAGGTAGCGCCCGACCTGGCGCGCGTTGTCGATGACCGGCCACAATCCGTCCGGATCGAAGACGGTCAGCATCAGGTTGATGCGCCCGCCGCCCTCCTCCAGCTTGGACGGTGCGCGCCCACCCAGCAGCACGCCAATCATGTTGCGGTATGCCTGATTGGCATCGAGCATGTTCCAGAATCGGTCCAGCACCACCGCGGGATAAGGCTCTTGCTTGGACAGGATCAGCGCCACGGCCTGCTGCACCATCTGCAGCGCGGGTGCGGCCAGGCCGTGCTCGGTGTAGGCCGGTGCGAAGCCACCAGCAAGGAGCAGGCGGTTGCGCTGGCGCAGCGGCACGCCAAGGCGGTCCGCCAGCGACAGCACCATCTCCCGGCTGGGCCGGGCGCGGCCGGATTCAAGGAAACTGATATGCCGCTGCGATACCCCGGCGGCCAGCGACAGCGCAAGCTGGCTATAGCCGCGCCTGCCGCGCCAGTAACGCAGCAGGCCGGGGAAATCGAGAGCGGTTTCGGAGCTGGGGGTCAGGGTATCCATGGCGGCATTACAGCATGGCGAAGGCCGTCTGGCGATTACCTTCGGGATAATCGCCGGGCCCGCACCCATGCTGCAACGCGACACCAGCCCAGGCCGAAATGCGGTTGTCGACGTCGGGCACGCCGCCCTATGTCACCCGTCCGCGTGTTTCGCTCAGCGCAGCACCCAACCCGTATTTCCGGATCTTCTGGTACAAGGTGCTCTTCGCGATGCCGAGCCGCGAAGCGGTCCTGGTCAGGTTACCGCCGCTGTACGCCAGGGCTTTGCGGATGGATTCCGATTCGGCCATCTCCAATGAGCAAACCGTCTCGGGCACACTGCCGGCAATGTCCTTTGGCCGGCCTGCCCCGCCCGGCATGCCCACCTCGCTGATTTCGAGCGGCAGCTTGTCCAGGGTGATCACGCCGCCCTCGGCCATCAGCAAGGCGCCCTCGAGCGCGTTGCGCAACTCGCGGACATTGCCCGGCCAGTCGTAGGCAAGCAGGCATCGGTAAGCATCATCGTCGAACGAGGCCACCGGCAGCCCATAGCGCTCGCATAGCCGGCCCAGCCAGTGCGTGACCAGGGCCGGGATGTCGTCCTTGCGCTCGCGCAAGGGGGGTATGGCGATATTGGTCACGGCGATGCGGTAGAACAGGTCCATGCGGAATTTCCCCGCGGCCACGTCGTCACGCAGGTTCCGGTGGGTGGCGGCAACCAGGCGAAAACTGACCTTGCGCGGCGTGTTCTCGCCCAGCCGGTAGATCTCTCCCTCTTCCAGCACACGCAGCAGGTGCGGCTGTATGTCGAGCGGCATTTCGCCAATCTCGTCGAGAAACAGCGTCCCCCGGTTGGCGGCCTCGATCTTGCCGGCCGCGCCCGATCGGCGCGCGCCGGTAAACGCTCCCTCGGCATAGCCAAAGAGCTCGCTCGCGAGCAGGTCCCGTGACAGCCCCCCGCAATTGAGCGCCACGAACGGGCCGTCCGCGCAGGCGCTGGCCTGGTGAATTCCCTGCGCGAACAATTCCTTGCCAACGCCGGTTTCGCCCAGCAGCAGCACCGGCACCCTGGACGGCGCCAGGTGCTGCGCCTTCTCCACAGCCGAGCGCAAGGCCGCGCCGTTGCCAACGATACTGGAAAACGCCGGCGCCGCGCCCAGCCGCGCGGCAGGTGCATCGGCAGCACCCGATGCAGGACGATGCGGCGCGGCTGGGATCACCACCACGAAACCCAGCATGTCGCCGCGATCGCGGATCGCTTCGAAGCGGGTCAGGCGAAGCCATTCGGGCAGCGGCCCGGATCCGGCGCGCGCCCCGCGGGCGTCCAGGCCGGGAATGGAAAACGCGCTGTTCAAAATGGTGCTCACGCCCAGCCGCGCCAGCGCGGAAGGCGCCTGCGGATTGGCCTTGACCAGGCGTCCGCCTTCGTCAAGGACGAGCACCCCATCGCTGCGCACCGATGCAAAATGGCTCATGCAGCGGTCCAGCAGCCGCAGGCGGCGCTCCATGGCCAGCTTGGCCAGCCGGCTCTCGATCCGGCCGGCCAGCGATACGGTCAGCGCCAAGCTATGCCTGCTATAGGTCTGCGCCAGGCCTGACACGTCGATCACACCCAGCACGCCGCCGTCCAGCGGATCACGGATGACAGTGGCCGAGCAGGTCCAGCGCTTGATACCGGCGCAAAAATGCTCGGCACCATGGATTTGCACGGGTTGTTGCAAGGCCAGCGCGGTCCCGATGGCATTGGTCCCGCAGTTGAGCTCCGTCCAGTCGCAGCCCGGAATCAGGCCGACTTCACCGGCGGGCTCGACGATATGCATATCCCCCTCCTGCTGGAGGATCATCCCGTCAGGATCGGCCAGCAGCATGATGGTGCCCGTCTGCGAGAGAAACTCGCGGGTCTGCTGTATCAGTGGCAGGCTGGCGCTGACCAGGCGATCATTCTTCTCCCGCCGGACTCTCAGGCCGGCTTCGTCCAGCGGCGGCGGCGCGGCCCCGGCGCCAGGATCAACCTGGCCCACCAGGCACCGCCGCCAGGAATCATCGACCACGCAGCGCAGTTCGCCAGCGCTCGCCTCACCGCCATCGATCAGGTGCTCCCAGGCGGACATGATGCTGGCGTCATGGTCGGGATGGGAAAACCAGTCCATCGGTGTACCGGCTTCTTGCATTCCGTGTCTCCTTGCGGGGGCCCGCCCGATGCGGGCTCGGATGGCCGGTTATCCGGCTCGATCTCCTGTCTTGCGTGCTTCGCGGGACTGGCGCCCGCTCTTTGCATCCTACTCCCGACGGCACCGCCAAAGCCAGCCGGGGCTTGCCTACCCGCAAGTTCCAGGCCACGCGCCATGCGCCCGCCGCGCGGCCCGCCCGGCCGCACGGGTGCCCGAGCGCCCGTCACCGACCGGCCGGAAACGAAACGGCCGTTCGAAAATCGAACGGCCGAAAGGCCACCGCCAGGAGGGATGCACGATCCATCCCTTGGCCCGGAAGTGCAGAAGCAATTACCTCGATGTCGAAATCGGTATCAGTCCGCGCGTTCCGGCAGAGGCAGCTTCACCCAGTCCGTATAGAACGCTTCGATATCCGGCTCGAAGTCGTGGATCACCGGATACCACGGCGTGGGGGCTTCCACGTCGTGCATGGTCCCGCACTTGGGGCAGTAGTATTCGCGGTACACCTGCCATTGCGTGTCCGGCGCCATCAGGTGCGGATAGACCTCGGCCATGGCTTCATCCGTGTCGCGCACGTAGACGTTGGCATGGAGCTTCCAGTTCTCCCGGTAGTCGCAGAAGACATGGCCGCAATCGCATTGCGTGACCCACTTTTTGGTCTTGGCCTGCTGCACGATAAACATGTGCGGGCTCAGCGGCAGCACGATGCGATCATCCCAATCGAGCTTTTTCTGCAGCGCTTGCACGTATAGCTGAAAGCGCGCGGCATCCTTGGGCATCGATAGCATGCGCAAGGTGGTGTCCCAGTCGAGCTTGCCGTCGACCAGGTTCTTGACCTGTTCACTGGTGTAAGTGGACATCTTGAATCCTCTCTGGCGTATTGACTAATGTGTGCATTGGTTGGTGCCGGCCGGGCCTCACTCTTCGACCAGCACCACCGTGTTGACGTCGGGCATCTTGGACAGGTCCATGCGGTACTTCGAGCCATAGGTCGGCACGTCCAGCTCGTCCTCGGTCAAGGTCCACGAGTCCGGCAGGCCCCAGAACGTGCGAAACTGCTGCTCGAACTTGTTCGACAGGCCGAAGCTGGTGGCAAACATGTGCCGCACCTGGATCGAGGCATGCTTGACCAGAATCCGCTCGCGCTCGCCCTTCATCCACTCCTGGACAGGCTGCGAGCGCGCCAAGCGCTGGTTGCGGATCTCGATACGCAGCAACGCGGTCGCCTTGGCATCCGCCGTCCATATCCCATTGCCGTCCTTGGTCGCGACCGCGCCATATACCTTCTGCGCATATTCCGGCAGCAGCAAGGCGTTGTTCAGGTCCCGCTCGATGGCCTCGACCTCACGGTCGAGCGGGTCGCCAAAGCCCGGGCCGCCACGCAGGTAGTTCAGGTACAGGTCGTAGTTGTCGTAGCAGTCCTCGGTCGTCATGCACTGCTGGTCGCGCTTGACGACCGCGCCGGCGTTGAGGTGGTTCTCGTAGTCCGGCAAGTCCGGATTGGCATCGCCACCCAGCGGCAGGCTGTCGCCGCCGGCGATGCGCTCCTTCAGGCCGGTCTTGTGGGCTTCGAAGCGGTAGCCGGTGGCGGCGGGATAGCCGCCCATCAGGCCCCAGTCGCTGTTCATGTAGCCGTTGCCCATGAAAAACATGGTCCAGTCCTGCGCTTTCCACACCATGCGCAGCGTCTCGAAGCCGCAGCCGCCCCGGTATTTGCCATAGCCGCCGGAATTGGCCTTGGCGTTGCGCCCCAGGTAAAGCAGGGGCTCGGCCATTTCCCATATCTCGATATCGCCCATATCGCCTTCCGGGTTCCAGATCGCCGCGGCATGGTTGAGACCGTCCTTGATGGCGCTGGCGCCGGTGCCGCACGACGAAGCCTCGAAGCTGTTGACCGCGTGGATCTCGCCCTCCTGGTTGATGCCGCCGCCCTGCAGCCAGTTGGAGGTGTTGGCGTTGCCGGCATTGACCTCTTCCAGGTAGCCGCGGCTGAAGTAGGCCTGCGACAAGCCGCGCCACATCGCACTCCAGCCCGAGACCAGGAAGTGCCAGGCGTAGGCATGGCCGGTGCGGCGATCGTCCGGATTCATCCAGGTGCCCTTGGGCAGATGGAATTCCGTGCCGAAGTAGGCACCATCGTTAATGCGCTGCGTGGGCACCAGCGTTTGCGTCATCATCACCCAGATACCGCTGGTAAAGGCCACGTGGTGCGCATTGTAGGAATGCCAGCCCCAGCGGCTCGCACCTTCGAAATCCAGGCGCCACGAACCATCCTTGCGGATTTCCATTTCCACCGGCGAATGCATGATCGAATCGAGCTTGGCGAAGGCCGAAGAGGTCTGCACGTCCGGGTGGTTGTACGGCACGTCCACAAACGCCACCTTGCGGTACTTGCCCGGCAGCGTCATCGCCTTGATGCGCGTCTGCAGGCCGCGGCGCCCTTCCTCGATCACCTCGTAGGAGAACTCTTCGTAGGCTTCCAGCCCTTCGTCCTCGATCACTTCCTCGATCAGGTCGCGGATCATGTGGCAGCCGGCGATGCGGGTTCGCTCGTCGAGAATCCAGTACTTGGGCGTACGTACCGAGCGCTGGCTTTCATGCAGCCAGTCGCGCAGCGGGGTGTCGTTCACCCCGGTCTTGCGGCAGGTGATCATGTAGCCGTCGCCAAAGCGCTGCACCTGCCCGGTGGACATCGATCCGGGCGTCACCGCGCCGGTGTCGATCACGTGGGTCACGCCGCCCACCCAGCCCACCAGCTTGCCATGCGCAAAAATCGGCACGATGGTGGCGATATCGCAGGGATGGACATTGCCGATCGCGCAATCATTGTTGGTAAACATGTCCCCGGGGTGGATGCCGGGATTGGTCTCCCAGTCGTTCTCGATCATGTACTTGATCGCGGCCCCCATCGTGCCGACGTGGATGATGATCCCGGTTGAGGTCAATACGCAATCGCCTGCGGCGTTGTAGAGCGTGAAGCACAGTTCGCCCTCCTGCTCGACGATCGGGCTGGCGGCGATCTTCTTGGCGGTTTCACGCGCGTGCACCAGGCCGCCGCGCAGCTTGGAGAAGAGCTTTTCGTAGCGGATCGGGTCCCGCTCGCGAAATGCGAGGCGCGTGAGCCCGTTGTAATGGCCGGTCTCGGCGGTGCGTTCGAGGATGGCGTCGCGGAACTGCTTGAGCGTCTCGCCGGTCTTGAGCAGGTCGGCGAGCCCGACTTCCTTGCTGGACATCATGTTCATGGCGTGTCTCCTTACTTCACTTCTTTAAGGTGGAAGAGGTGATGCTTGTCGAGAGTGGTGGCAAAGCCCTCGGGCACGACGAAGGTGGTGGCGTCCGACTCGATGATGGCGGGCCCGGTGATGGTGTTGCCGGGCTGCAGCGCTTCCATCTTCCACAGCACCGCGTCGTGCCACTGCTTCTGGCGATACAGCGGACGCGTTCCCAGCCGTGCTTGCGCGGGCGGCTTCGGCCCGCCTTCCGGGTCTTCCGGCAGCACCGGCTTCTGGGTAACCACCATGCCGCGCATGATGGCGCCAGTAACGGAGAAACCCAGCTCGGGCGAGCGCGCCGAACTGGCGTACACGCGGCCGTAGGTTTCCTCGAAGGCATCGACGATCTGGTCCCAATCGCCCGCCGTGGCGGCATTGACGATCGGGGAGCTGATTTCCAGGTCGTTAAGCTGGCCCATGTATTGCATGCGGTAGCCCGGCCGCAGGATCACGTCTTCGGCCTTGAAGCCGTTGATCTTGAACTCCTCGATCACTTTGGCGGCCAGGTCCGACCACGCCTTCTGGATGGTCTGGGCCGCCCGGGCCTTGTCCTCCTGCGCAGCGTCCTGCGGCAGCGCCAGGTCGACGCTCTTGTCATAGCGGTACTCGAAGTCCGCGCAAGCACAGCCAAACGCCGAGAAGCCCGCCGCCCAAGCCGGCACGATCACATCCTTGAAGCCAAGCCCTTCGGTGTAGCCATAGGTATGGACAGGCCCGGCACCGCCGTAGGAGAAGCAGACGAACTCGGTCGGGTTATAGCCCTTGGCGCTCACGTTAGAACGCAGGTACTCGCGCAATTGCAGGTCAAGCAGTTCGATCACGCCGGCCGCGGCGTCCTCTACCGACAGACCCAGCGGATCCGCGATCTGTGCCTTGATATGCTGGCGCGCCCGCTCCACATCCAGCCGTATCGCGCCGCCAAGGAAGTTGTCAGGATTGAGGTAGCCCAGCACCACATGGCAATCCGAGACCGACACCGTGTCCAGCCCGCTTTCCGGCCAGCAGGTACCGACCCGGTAGCCCGCGCTGTCCGGGCCGAGCTTGATGGCGCCGCTATAGGGGTCTAGCCGCACGAAGCTGCCGGCGCCGGCGCCCACCGAGTCCATCGTCACCAGCGGCAAGGACAGCACCAGCCGCGCCATGTCGGGATCGGCGGCGATGGCGAAGTTGCCCTTGGTGATGAGCGCCATGTCGAACGAGGTGCCGCCGATGTCGGAACAGGCGATATTGTCGTAGCCCAGGGTCTCGCCCAGCAGCTTGGAGCCGATCACGCCGCCGATCGGCCCGGAGACGATGGTGCGCGCCAGTTCCTTGGCCTTCCAACTGATGGTGCCGCCGTGGGTGGCCATCACCCGCAGGTCGAACTTGGCGCCGTGCTTCCTGAAACGGTCGCTGACCTTTTTCAGCGTCTGCCGCGAGGGCTCGGCCGCGTATGCCTCCAGCACCGTGGTGTTCATCCGGTGGCTTTCCTTGCGCTGCGGGTAATAGTCCACCGAGGCGAACACCGGGATATCGGCACCGAGCTTTTTGAGCTCGTCACGCGTGATATCTCGCGCCTGCTGCTCGCTGGTGCCGTTCTTGTGCGATTGCAGGAAGCAGATCACGACGGCCTTGGACCCGGCCGCCACCAACTCGCGCGTCGCCTGACGCACTTCATTTTCGCGCAGCGGGATCACGATTTCTCCCTGCACGTCGGTGCGTTCGGTCACGCCGCGGGTACGCGACAGGGGCACCAGCGGTTCGTCGTAGCGGTGCGTGTTGAGATGGATGCGCTCCTCCAGCGCGTAGCCCAGGTAGCTCTGGATGGCCCGCCCCATCGAATGGACGTGCTCGAAGCCTTTGTTGACCATCAGGCCCACGTCCAGCCCCTTGCGCTGCACAACGCGGTTGAGCATCGCGGTGCCCGAGTACACGCAGGTCAGCAGTTCGGGGTACACGTCGTCGACCCCGCGCTGCCAGTGCGCAAGCGCGTCCTCCGAGGAGTTGAAGATGGCCAGGGATTCGTCTTCCGGGTTGCTTTGCGCCTTGCCGACGACGAACCGCCCGTCGCCGCGCACAAAGAAGGTGTCGGTCATCGTGCCGCCGGCATCGATGCCCATCACCTGGACTTGTGATTGCACTTCCATACTTGTCTCCTTGCTTTGTCAGCGTTCACGGCGGCTGCCAGGCAGCGCCGTTGCCAAACTCACCGCATGGCACGGTGGTTCGGTGGCAGTAACGCAACGGCTGTGCCAACTGCTGGAGACAAGTATTTTTTGTTTTATATCAATGAGATAGCGAATAACCTCGAGCAAAAGGCTGGAGCGGGAAGCGACTTGTAGCGTCTCGAACGTCGTGTTTTCGAACGGGGGCACCGTTCGGTTTTCACGCTGCGCCCGGGTGACGGCTCGGTCAGCGCAAAGTGCCGCAAGGGGGAATGGGCACGGCAATCCAGGCAAGCCCGCAGCGGCCCTGACACACAGCAATGTTATGCTTTGGGCCTCGATAACTCCTGCGCGCACAGGGCGCGCACCCTGATGGAAATTGCCATATTACTGGCGCTGATCCTGATCAACGGCCTGTTCGCGATGTCCGAAATCGCCTTGATGACAGCCCGCAAGGCCCGCCTGCAGCGGCGCATCGAAGAAGGCGACCGCGGCGCGATCGAAGCGATCAAGCTGGGCGAGGATCCCACCCGATTTCTGTCTACCGTCCAGATCGGCATTACCTCCATTGGCGTGCTGAACGGCGTCGTTGGCGAATCCACCCTGGCGCAGCCGCTCGGCGCCTGGCTCCAGGGCTTTGGCATGCAGGCCTCGACCGCCGGCTGGGTGGCCACCACCATTGTGGTGGCCGGCCTGACCTATTTCTCCATTGTGCTGGGTGAACTGGTACCCAAGCGCCTTGGCCAGATGGCCCCCGAAACCATCGCGCGCCTGGTCTCGCGCCCGATTTCCTTCCTGGCGCTGGCCTCCACCCCGTTCGTCAAGCTGCTATCCAGCTCAACCCGGCTGGTGCTGCGCATGCTCGGCGTGAAAAGCGGCCGCGGCCCGGCGGTGACCGAAGAGGAGATCCATGCCCTCCTGGTGGAAGGCTCGGAAGCCGGCGTCATCGAGCAGCACGAGCACACCATGGTGCGTAATGTGTTCCGCCTGGATGACCGCCAGCTCACCTCGCTGATGGTGCCGCGCGGCGATGTGGTCTGCCTGGACGTGGAAGTCCCGCTGGAAGAAAACCTGCGCCGCATCGAGGAGTCCGATCACTCGCGCTTCCCGGTGGTGCGCGGCGGCATGCACGACATGCTGGGCGTGGTGAGCGCCCGCCAGTTGCTGGCGCGCCGCCTGCGCGGCGAGCCTACCGACCTCGCCGCCGTGGCCCAGGCTCCGGTGTTCGTGCCAGAAAGCGTGACCGGCATGGAACTGCTGGAGAATTTCCGCGTTTCCGGCGGCCAGATCGCCTTTGTCATCGACGAATACGGCGAGGTGCTAGGCCTGGTGACGCTGCAGGACCTGATCGAGGCCATCACCGGCGAATTCAAGCAGGATGGCGTCGGCGAGGAATGGGCCGTGCAGCGCGAGGACGGTTCCTGGCTGCTCGATGGCCTCATTCCCATCCCCGAGCTGAAAGACCGCATTGGCCTGCGCCAGGTGCCGGAAGAGGACAAGGAGCGTTACCACACGCTGTCCGGCATGTTGCTGCTGTTGTTGGGCCGCCTTCCGCAGACCACCGACACCGTGCGCTGGGGCGACTGGAAGTTCGAGATCGTGGACATGGACGGCAAGCGCATCGACAAGGTACTGGCGTCGCGCGTGCTGCCCGACGACGGCGCCGACGCCGAGACCACCGGCTGACCCCATACCCGCCTGGCGCCGAAACTTGATCTCCGTCAAGCCCCGGCGAATCCGCACTATCCCTGTGTCCGCCACGCTTCGGGCCGCGCCTGCTCTACCGTATGATCGTCACTGTGCCGTGCCATCCCTGACGCCGGCTTGAGGGCCAGATCCCCGAGCCGGCGCGCCGATGGCGCGCCGGTTGCCGCGGCCAAGGCTTTGTGAGGCCGCGCTCATGCCACCGTGCGGCGAAATCATGCTGCCCACAGGGACCCCCAATGCATCCAGACGCAGACGATGCCGTCCGCTCGCCGGAGGTGGACCCTCATGAAAAATGCGACTTCGTGGCTGCCTTGATGGCGCGGCGGCAGATGCCGCCGGCCACGCAGCAGCGCTTCGCGGTGCTGGTGATCCACCTCGATCGCTTTACCTACGCTAGCGAAACGCTTGGCGCGGAGCTATCGGCGCGGCTGCGCGCGCAGGTGGCGGCGCGCATAGCCGCGCTGGCCCAGACGGCCGAAGTGAACTGGCTAGGCCAGGCGGACATCGGTGCGGTTGTGCCGCTGGCCCCGCTGCTACAGCTGGCGGCAGACCCGCTGGAAGCAGCGACGCGCCTGGCACGTGCCGTGGCCGCTGGCCTGGCGCGGCCGTTCGTGCAGAACGGGTTCGAGCTGTTCCTGTCCAGCAGCATTGGCGTGGCGCTGGATGAACCCGACAAGCCAGCGGAGCGCAGCCTCCATGAGGCCTATGACGCGATGCTGCGCGTACGCAAACGCGGAGGCGACGGCGTTGCCGGCGGCGGCATTACCACCCCTGCATCACTTTCCACACCGCTCCTGGCCGCCCTGCCTTTTGCCATGGCGCGCGGGCAGATCGCGCTGAACCTGCAGGCAAGGGCATCGCTGGCCACGGGTTGCGTGACTGGCTACACGGCCCGTCTGCGCTGGCAGAGCCCTGAGTTGGGGCGTGTCGCGCCGCAAGACTTCCTGCCCGCGCTGGAATCTCTTGGCATGATGGGCGAGGTGGCACGCTGGCTGATGGAAAACGCCTTGCCCCTGCTGGATTGCCCGGGCGTTGCCGACCCGGTGGAACTGTCGTTGCTGGTTTCCAGCGCCCAGTTGCATGGCACCCCGCTGATCGACACCTTGTTGCGCACCCTGGCGGCACGCAAGCTCGACCCGGCGAGGATCTGCCTCGAGATTCCCGGCGACGCGTTGCTGGCCGGCGACCACGTTGCCGCGGCCAAGCTCGCCACGTTGCGCGGCGCGGGCCTGCGGTTTGCCCTGAGCGACTTTGCCGACGCGCCCGGCGGCGCGTCAACGCTGGAGCGCCTGCAACCCGATTTACTGACGTTCAACGCGCGCTGCATCGGCAGCAGCGAGCAGCCAGGGCAGCCGGGCCAGGCCGGCGCCGCCGCCCGGCTGCACGCCGCCTGCGAGCAGGCATGGCGCCTTGGCCTGCCAGTCTGTGCCAAGGGCGTCGAAACACGGCACCAACTGGCCGAAGTACGACGTTGGGGCTGCTGCGCCATACAGGGATACTTGCTGGCGCAGCCCTTCCCGGCTCACTGGCTGGCGCAGACACATGCTGCAATCTGCGCACGCGCGCGTGAATTGCTGACCTAGGGCGCAGTGCTTGCCCGCGCCGCGTCACAATCTTGGCACGATCGGTTACAAAATGGCACGCATCGTGCTTCAATAGAGCACCGCGACAACGGTAAAATTGCGGCGAATTCAATGACCGAAAGGAGTCTGGCGTGAAAAAAGGATGGATCTTCTGCGTTCTGTTTGCCACCCTGCTGGCTGGCTGCAACACCATGGCCGGCCTGGGCCAGGATATACAGAAGGGTGGCCAAAAGCTTGAAGGCGCAGCCGATCGCAGCAAGTAAGATGCGCTGACGGCACCGGAGCGCCAGGCATGGCGCTCCGCGGCATCACAACAACTGCTCAGGCGTGAACGGCGCGAGTACGTCGATCCACAAGCGCTTCTGCCAACTTGTATCCGGCTCGGTATCGAACACCACCGCCTTGTCCCCCTTGCCATCCACCCACTGCACCGCGCCCTGATCGGACAAGCGCAGCAGGTAGCTGTTATCGTCGATCGCCCCCGCGAACAACTGCGCGACTTGCTGCGCGAGCTTGGCGCTATGGATGATCAGGCCTGTTTCCGTATTCTGGCTGGCCGAGCGTGGATCGAAGTTCATCGATCCCACGAACAGGTTGGTCCGGTCGGCGACGGCCGCCTTCACATGCAGGCTAGCCTGCGAAGACATGTAATCCCCGATCAGTTTCTGCGGCTGGCCGGGGCGCGACTTGAGCTCATGCAGTTCCACTCCCGCGCGCAGCAGGTCGGGCCGATAGCGCCGGTATCCCACATGGACGAGGGGCGCATCGGTGGCGGCCAGTGAGTTGGTCAGTACCCGCACCTTGACGCCGCGCTTGACCAGGTCCGCCATCCACGCGACGCCGCGGTCGCCCGGGATGAAATAGGGGGAAATCAGGATGATCTCCTGGCTCGCCCCGCTCAGCATGCGGCCCAGTTCCTCGCTCATGGTCTCGCCGGCGGCTGGCGCCTGGTCCGGCGCGGCTTTGCTGGGCGCGTCGACCATCACGCTTGCCGAAGCCCATTCGAGAGCCAGCTTGCCGCCAGCCGTGAACTGGCGCCCCAGGAAGCTCTCCCGCGCATCGATCTTGCCGGGAGGCGTCATGCCCAGTGCTTCGATGCGCTTGCTATCCGTCTGCGTGCCCACGAGGGCCTGCTCGGGCCGCGCCGCCCTAGTGCCGGAGGCGGAGGCCGCGTCCGCCGCCTCCGCAGGGGTTGCCAGGACTTCCACCGGCACGGCCAGCGGATTGTTCCAGTATCTGTCGAATGCGGCAGACAACCGCCGTACCGCGGGGCCGGCAGCGATCACGTCAAGGTCGACGAAGTTTGTGTCGGGAGCGCGCAGGAAATAGGCGTTGCCGAGATTGCGGCCCCCTGTCATGGCCAGCGCGTTGTCGGCGATAAAGGCCTTGTTGTGCATGCGGCGGTTGAGCCGGCGGACATCGGTGGCGGACGAGAGCATCCGCGTCAGCTTGGAGAATCGCCCCGCAGGAAACGGGTTGAACATGCGTACTTCGATATTGCGATGGCCCGCGAAGCGCAGGAAGGCGCGATCCTTGCCGTCGCTATGCAGGTCGTCCACCAGCACGCGCACGCGCACGCCCCGCTCGGCCGCTGCCCGCACGTGCCGAAGGATCTCGCGGGACGATTCGTCGGCCTCGATGAGGTAGTACTGGAGATCCAGGGTGCGGGTGGCATGGTCGGCCAGCGAAATCAGCGTACCGTAGGCTTCTTCGCCAGAGGCGATCACATGAAAGCCGGACAGCGCCTGATCGGGCGAACTCTGCGCAGCCAGCCGCCCGAGGGCGGTGGTCGCCGGATCTGCCAGCGCTGCGCTCTGCTCGCGCGGTGCTTCCTTGGGCAGGCTGGCGCAACCCTCGGCAAACAAGACGCAAGCGCAAATCAACACGCGGCCAAGCCGCTGGGCCAGCATCGCACCGCGGCGCCGGGAAGCTGCCATGCCACCCGGGGCCGGACCCGCCAGTTGCACAGCCATGCTGCCTCCAGCAGTCGGGATATGCCAAGCTTATAACCTGGCGCGGCGGCCCGCTATCCGCCTTTGTCCGACGCCTTGGGGGCTTCAGGCGGACTTGCGCAGCGCGGCAGCCTCCTGCGCCAGTGTGCGCACCCGCGCCCAGTCGCCCTTGGCCACCGCATCCTTGGGCACCACCCAGGATCCGCCCACGCAAACCACATTGGGCAGCGCGAGATACGTTGGCGCGCGAGCAAGGTCAATGCCGCCCGTCGGGCAGAAGCGCAGTTGCGCGAACGGCCCGTAAAGCGACTTGAGCATCGGCACGCCGCCCGACGCTTCCGCCGGAAAGAACTTCAGGAACTTGAAACCGGCTTCCATCGCGGCCATCGCCTCGCTGGCGGTGGCTACGCCAGGCAACAGCGCCACGCCCGCACCCTGCGCGGCCACGGCCAGCGCCGGCGTAAGCCCGGGTGAAACCGCGAACTGCGCGCCGGCGTCGCTCACGGCCTTCAGGTCGGCCGCCGTCAACACCGTGCCCGCGCCTACACAGGCTTGCGGGAAAGCTGCCGCCACCGCCTTGATGGCGTCCAGCGCCACCGGCGTGCGCAGCGTGATCTCCAGCACCGGCAGGCCGCCGCCGATCAAGGCTTCGGACACATGCAGGGCTTCGTCCACGGAGGAGAATTCGAGCACCGGGATCACCGGCACGTTAACGAGGCGTTCGATCAGCGAGGGAGATTGAGTTTGCATGGCAGTGGATCTTCGGTCAGGTCGGACGATTGAGCTTGGAGCTTGAGGGCTTGAGGGCTTGAGAATCAGGCGATCACGGAAACCGACTGCGCCATTCGCGCCAGCACGGTTTCGGTGGATGGGATAGGCGCCACGGCGCCATAGCCGGTGGTGGACAGCGCGGCCGCCACATTGGCGTAGCGCGCGGCGTCGAACGGATCGTCGCCGGCGGCTAGGCGCGCGACAAAGCTGCCGCCGAAGCAATCGCCGGCCCCGGTAGCATCCACCGGGCGCACCGCGTACGGCGGCACCAGCGTGCGCGCCTCGGGCGTGGCCACGTACGCGCCCTCCTCGCCCAGCTTGAGCGCGACCAGCCCGATGCCGCAGCCCAGCAGGTAGTCGACGATGGCGTCGCGGTCATCGAGGCCCGTCAGCACGGTGATGTCGTCCCAGCTCGGCAGGCACACATCGGTCAGCGCGAAGGCCTCGCGCATGATGCCGCGCGCGCGCGCCAGGGTCCACAGGCGCAGGCGCAGGTTGGTGTCGAGCGTGACCTGGCAACCGGCCTTGCGCGCATGCTCCATTGCCGCCAGTCCGGCATCGCAGGCACTGGTGCTGATGGCCAGGCTGATGCCTGACACATGCAGGTAGCGCGCTTCGGCAATGGCGTGGTGCGGCAGGTTCTCGTGGCTGTAGTGGCTGGCCGCCGAGCCGCTGCGCAAGTAGTCGAAACGGTGCCCGTGCGCGTCGTGGGTGACGAAGTACACGCCCGTGGGCGAGCCCGCGTCGATGCGCACGTGGCGGGTATCCACCCGCTCCTGCGTCCACAGCGCCAGCAGCCGCTCGCCGAAGGTGTCCTCGCCCACCGCGCTGATATAGCCGGCGCGGGCGCCCTGGCGCGCCGCGGCGATGCAGAAATTGGAAGTGTCGCCGCCAAAGCCCTGCAGGTAGCGCGCGGGATCGTCGGGCTGCTGGTTGAACTCAACCAGCGCTTCGCCGAAGGCGAGAATGTCGATGCTCATGGTGCAAGCGTCCCCTGTTGTCGCTGTCGTTGCTGTTGTTGCTGTTGTTGCTATCGTTACCGTTATGGCTGTCTTTGCTGCTGCGTGCGGCCGTTCAGAAGAACGTCTGCACAAGATCGATCACGCGCAGGTCGCCGTCGAGCACCGGAATGTGGCGCCACTTGTCGAAGGTAAGACAGGGATGGGAAATATCAAAGGCCACCATGTCTCCAACCTGGACATCGTCGCCGGGGCGGATCGCCAGATAGGCGTGCTGGTCCATCATGCCCGTCACCTCCCAATGCGCGGGCACCGCCACCGGCGCGCTTGCACCGGGCCGGTAGACCTGCGCCGGGATCGGCATGCCCGCATCGAAGGCGGCGTCGCGCTTGCCCATGCCGATGATGGCGCGCTCCGGCTCGGGAATCGACTGCACATAGGCCCACAACTGCAAGGCCGGCAACAGGCCCTCGCGCATCTTCTGCGCGACCGGGTTGCTGGCCAGAATCCGTTTTTGCGCGGCGCGGTAGATGCCCACGTCGTGCGTGAGGTAGCAGCCCGGGCGCAGCACGATGTCGATCGGCGCGCCGATATCGGTGCGGGCGAACTCCTCCGCCACCACGTCGTACCAGGCCGAGCCCGCGCCGGACATCACCACCGGGCTGCGGCCGAAGCGGCCGGCCGCGAACAGCTCGCGCGTCACCGCCACGGTGCGCCGCAGGAAGTCGCGGATATCGGCCTCTTCCTGGAGCACGCCCTCGTAGATTTCCACACCGGCCAGCGACAGAACGCCGGGCCAGCGCGCCAGCGCCGCCAGCACCGCTTCTTGCTGCTGCGCACCGCGCACGCCAGTGCGCCCGCCTGGCACGCCCAGTTCCAGCAGTACCTGCAGCTTCTGGCCGCGTGCGCTGAAGTACGTGCCCAGCTGGTCCACCAGCGCCGCCGAATCCACCAGCGTAAAGAACTCGAAATCCGGATCGCGCAGCAGGTCGGCCACGATTTCCATGTTGCGCCGGCCCACCAGCTGGTTGGCCATCAAGACGCGCCGCACGCCGTGCGCGTACGCGGCGGCAGTCTGGTGCGCGGTGGCCAGCGTGATGCCCCAGGCGCCGGCGGCCAGCTGGCGCGCGAACAGCTTGGGCGCCATGGTGGTCTTGCCATGCGGCGCCAACTGCACACCATACTCACCCATGAAGCGGCGCATCCATTCCAGGTTATGCGCAAGGCGCTCTTCATACAGCACAGCGGCTGGCAGGCTGAGGTCTTCCGCCAGCAATTGCCAGCCCACCTGGCCGGCTGCATCGGGCGCCAGCGGGGCATCGAGCTTGCCCAGCGCCTTGTTGAGCGGATCGATCGTGCCGGCTTGGTACTTTATTTCACGCATGCTGTCATCATCCTGCAAAATTCCGATTGACGTAATGATAGCCTTGAAATTACGATATTTCACCCTTGTTATAAAGTAACATTCAAAGCTGGCTCCGAGGCGACATTGCGCACCCGGGACGGCTCGCCCCCACCATTGACCCGCCAACCATGTCCGCGCCCTTCGACATCCTGACCCGCATCGCCGAGCGTGGCCCCACGTTGCGCCTGGCCGAGCAGAAGGTCGCCCAGGTGATCCTGCAGGACCTGGCGGGCGCCGCCGCCACCAGCATCAACGAGCTGGCGCGGCAGGCCGGGGTGAGCGAAGCCAGCGTGACCCGTTTTGCCAAGGCCATCGGCTGCCGCGACGTGCGCGACCTCAAGTTGCGCCTGGCGCAAGCCACGGCCGTGGGCCAGCGTTTCCTGCAGGCGGAGGTCGCCCGCGCGGCGGAGCCGTCCCCTGCCACGCTGGCCGACAGCATTCATGCGGATATCCTGGACTCTCTTGAGGTCAATCGCAAGCTGATCGATCCCGACCATATGGAGCGTGCGGCGCGCCTGTTGCTGGAGGCGCGCATGGTCTACGCTTTTGGCATGGGTGGCGGCTCGTCCTTCATGGCCGACGAAGCGCGTTACCGGCTGGCCCGCCTGGGCCGTCCGGTTGCCAGCTACCAGGACGCGCTGCTGCAGAAGATGGTGGCAGCCACCTTGCACAAGGACGATGTCGTGCTTGCGTTCTCTGCCACGGGCAACGTGCCCGAGATGCTGGCCAGTTGCGATATCGCCCGCGAATACGGCGCGAAACTGGTGGCCGTGACCGCGCTGGGCTCACCGCTGGCGGCGCGCGCGGACGTGCTGCTGCCGGTGCGCACGCTGGAAACGGATTTTATTTTCAAGCCCTCGGCCTCGCGCTACGCGATGCTGCTGGTCATGGACGTGCTAGCGACCCAGCTCGCCCTGCTGCAGCAAGACCAGAGCCAGGACAACCTGCGCCGGCTCAAGTACGTGCTCGACGCGCACCGCGGCACTGGCGCCACCGATAGCCGCCAGCCGCTCGGAGACTGACCATGCCTGAACTGTTCGATACCCTCATCCGCGGCGTCACCCTGCTCGACGGCTCCGGCGCCGAGGCGCGCGCAGCCGACGTGGCGCTGCGCGCAGGGCGCATCGCGCGCATTGCCATGCTGGAAGACGGCGGCGATGCCATCGACCCCGGCAGCGCCGCGCATGTGGTGCAAGGCGCCGGCCTGGTGCTCGCGCCAGGCTTTATCGACGTGCATACGCACGACGACACCAACGTGGTTCGCCAGCCCGAGATGACCCCCAAGCTATCGCAAGGCGTCACCACTGTGATCGTGGGCAACTGCGGCATCAGCGCGGCGCCCGTCACGCTGCGCGGCGAGCCGCCTGACCCGATGAACCTGCTGGGCACCGCCGACGCCTTCTGCTATCCGGACTTCGCCGCCTATGCCGCGGCCGTGCAGGCTGCCCGGCCCGCGGTGAACGTAGCCGCGCTGGTCGGCCATACGGCGCTGCGCAGCAACCATATGGACCGGCTGGACCGCACCGCCACCCCGGCCGAGATCGCGGCGATGCGCGCACAACTGCAAGAAGCGCTCGACCATGGCGCCATTGGCCTGTCCACCGGCCTGGCTTATGCCAACGCCTTTGCCGCCACCACGGACGAAGTGCTGGCGCTGGCCGAGCCGCTGGCGCACGCGGGCGCGCTCTATGCCACCCACCTGCGCAGCGAGTTCGCCGACATCCTTGAGGCGATGGATGAAGCCTTCCGCATCGGGCGCCATGCGCGCGTGCCGGTGGTGATCTCACATATGAAGTGTGCTGGCCTGGACAACTGGGGACGCAGCGGGGAAGTGCTGGATGCGCTGGAGCGCGCGCAACGCTGGCAGCCGGTGGGCTGCGATTGCTATCCCTACACCGCCAGCTCCTCCACGCTCGACCTGAAGCAGGTCACCAGCGATTTCGACATCATGGTGACCTGGTCCGAGCCGCACCCCGAGATGGGCGGGCGCCTGCTGGCCGATATCGCCGCCGAGTGGGAGCTAGGGCTCGAAGACGCCGCGCGCCGCCTGCAACCCGCCGGCGCGGTCTATCACTGCATGGAAGACGCGGACGTGGACCGCATCCTGAGCCATCCCGCCACGGTGGTGGGATCCGATGGCCTGCCCAACGATCCGCTGCCGCATCCGCGCCTGTGGGGCGCCTTTCCTCGCGTGCTGGGCCACTACGCCCGTGACCGCGAACTGTTCCCGCTGACGGTCGCGATCAACAAGATGACGGGCCTGTCGGCCGAGCGCTTCGGCCTGGCCGGGCGCGGCCTGGTGCGCGAAGGCTACTGGGCCGACCTGGTCCTGTTCGACGCCGCCACCATCCGCGACGCGGCCAGCTTCACCGATCCCATGCAGCCCGCCGAGGGCATCGCTTGCGTGTGGGTCAACGGCGAGCTGTCGTGGCAGCAGCGCAAGCCCACCGGCGCGCGGGCCGGCCGCTTCCTCGCGCGCACAAAGCCTGCCGGGGCCAGCGCGGCGCCGGCACAGTAACCACCTATTTCCCAATTTGCAATCTGCTTCAGGAGTCCCCATGGATATCAAACGATTTGGCGTCGAGGGCGGCGCCGGCACCGGCGGCCAGCACATGCCGTTTTCCCGTGCCGTGCAAGCCGACGGCTGGCTCTACGTGTCCGGCCAGGTGCCGATGGTGGCCGGCGAGGTGATCGACGGTGGCATCGTTGCGCAGACCCACCAGGCCATCAAGAACGTACTGGCCATCCTGGCCGAAGCCGGCTACGGCACCGAGCACATCGTGCGCTGCGGCGTGTGGCTGGACGATGCCCGCGACTTCGCGTCGTTCAACAAGATCTTCAAGGAATACTTCGGCGCCAACCCGCCCGCGCGCGCCTGCGTGCAATCGAGCATGGTGGTGGACTGCAAGGTCGAAGTGGACTGCATCGCCTACAAGAAGCCGGCTGCCTGATCCCGGGCCAGCCAGCCACGAAGACCTGAACCGGCCGCCGACAGCGCGGCCCTTTTCATAGCGGACGCGAGGGAGCCCCGCCGGAGTCCCGGCGGACCTCGCACAAAGGAGACAACATGGGCGCCGTAACCGGAACCACCCTTTTGCTTTACGCGTTGATCGCGGTGATCGCACTGGTCGTGCTGATCGCGAAATTCAAGCTCAATCCCTTTATCACCCTGGTAGTCGTCTCGGTACTGCTCGGCTTTGCCGTGGGCATGCCGATGGGCGACATCGTCAAATCGTTCGAGGCCGGCGTAGGTGGCACGCTCGGCCACATCGCGCTGGTGGTGGGCCTGGGCACCATGCTCGGCAAGATGATGGCGGAGTCCGGCGGCGCCGAGCGCATCGCGCGCACGCTGATCGACGCCTTCGGCGAGAAGAACGTGCACTGGGCCATGGTGACCATCGCCTTTATCGTCGGCCTGCCCGTGTTCTTCGAAGTGGGCTTCGTGCTGCTGGTGCCGATCGCCTTCAACGTGGCCAAGCGTACCGGCACCTCCATGGTGCTGGTGGGCATCCCGATGGTGGCCGGCCTTTCGGTGGTGCACGGCCTGATCCCCCCGCACCCCGCCGCGCTGCTGGCGGTCACCGCCTACAAGGCGGATATCGGCAAGACCATCCTGTACGCGCTGATCGTGGGCATTCCCACGGCGGCGATCGCTGGACCGCTGTTCGCCAAGCTGATGACGCGCTACGTGACGCTGCCGGATGTGAATCCGCTGGCCGCGCAGTTCACCGAGGAAGACGAACGCGTGCAGGCCTCGCATGAGCTGCCGGGCTTCGGCATCACGCTGTTCACCATCCTGCTGCCCGTGATCCTGATGCTGATCGGCAGCTGGGCCGACCTCATCACCACGCCCAAGAGCTTTGCCAACGACTTCCTCAAGCTGATCGGCAACTCGGTGATCGCGCTGCTGATCGCCGCGCTGGTGAGCTTCTACACCTTCGGCAAGCGCCGCGGCTTCACCCGGGAAAACATCCTGAAGTTCACCAACGAGTGCGTGGCGCCGACCGCCATCATCACGCTGGTGGTCGGCGCGGGCGGCGGCTTTGGCCGCGTGCTGCGCGACTCGGGCATCTCCAACGCCATCGTCGACGTAGCCACCGGCGCCCATGTGTCGGTGCTGCTGCTGGGCTGGCTGGTCGCCGTGCTGATCCGGATCGCCACCGGCTCCGCCACCGTGGCCATGACCACGGCTGCCGGCATCGTCGCGCCGATCGCCGCCAGCGTGCCCGGCACCCGGCCCGAGCTGCTGGTGCTGACCACCGGCGCCGGCTCGCTGATCCTCTCGCACGTGAACGACGGCGGCTTCTGGCTGGTCAAGGAGTACTTCAACATGACCGTGGCCCAGACCTTCAAGACCTGGTCGGTGTGCGAAACGCTCATCTCGGTGATCGCCCTGCTTCTGACCCTGGCGCTTGCCACGGTAGTCTGACCATCCGGGCAGGCTCGGACCGGGTGCCCGCACGGCGCCCGCCGAAAGGGAGGAGGCACATGCGGTGTCCCTCCCTTTTTTATGCTGCCGGCAATGTGCTATTGTGTGCACCGCAGCAAATCATCGGCGCCCTGCGTTTTTCCTGCCGCTGCCATAGACCGGGCATCACCCGTCGCGCTGACAAGGTGTCACAAATCTTTCATACTGGGAAGCAGGTCCGGGTTTCCCCCTAGCGCTAGAATCGAGCCCCAACCGGAGGAAAAGAGCCATGCCCAAGAAACTCAGGAAAACCGAGGACGCTGTCCCGGCCACCACGACCGCGCCGGGCCTGATCGCCCTGCTCGACCACATCGCCAATGCCACGGCGCAAGGCCAGCTCGATCCCGAGTTCGCCCGCAAGCTGGGCAAGCGCGTGCGCAAGGAAGCCGACGCGCTGATCGAAGACCAGGCGTACTCGAACGCCCACGGCACGCAGATCAGGGCCGCTCTTGCCACGCTGGAAGAAGCCGTATCGGATAGCGAAGGCGGGCTGCTGGGCAAAGCCGTCAAGCGCCTGCGCGATGCCGACAAGCGCGCCGCGGAATCCACCACCACCAAGTAGAACTGCCTCAGAAGCGCATCGTTGCCGAAAGCAGCAGCGTGCGCGGCTCGGCTTGCGCCAGCCCGCCGTAGGCGTCAACCGCCGCCCAGTCATGCTTGTCAAAGACATTGCGGACATTGAGGCGGAAGGTGGTTTGCTTGCGCGCCACGGTAGTCTGGTAGCGCGCACCGATGTCGACGCGGGTCCAGTGCGGGATACTTTGCGTATTGGCCTGGTCGACATATTGCCGTCCCGTGTAGGCCAGCGCACCGGCCAGCGTCAGGCCTGGCGCGAAGCCGGCATCCCATTCGGCGCCCAGGTTGGCTTGCAGCGTCGGCGCGCCTACAGCCGCGTTGCCGGCCGACTCGGGGCTACTGCCGCGAACAATCCTGGCATCGAGCACGGTAGCGCTGGCCAGCAGCCGCACTCCGGCAACCACCTCACCAACTAGCCCGAACTCCAGCCCGCGATTGCGCTGCTCGCCGTCCGCCGCGAACAGCGTCCCGGACATCTGACCGCTTGCCTTCGATATCTGGAATGCGCTGACGGTCGCCATCACCCCGCCCTGCTCGACCTTCACGCCGAACTCAAGCTGCCTTGACTTGTAAGGCGCGAATACCTCGCCAGCATTGCTGGCGCTGCCGGGGGCAGTGTCGCCCTTGCTCAACCCTTCCGCGCGGTTGGCATACAGCGTGACGTGTTGCCAGGGCTTCACCACCAGACCGAGCATTGGCGTCCAGGCGCCCTGGTCGTAGTGCGAAGCGATGGCGCCGCCGGCGCTGAAATTGTCGGTCGTGACCTGCTGATGGCGCAGCCCCAGCGTCAGCTGCACGCGCTTGTCCAGCACCGACAGCGTATCGGCCAGGGCCGCGCCGGACAGCCGCGTCTGGGAGACCTTCGGCACGCCGGCGGGCGCCGCGATGTACTGCACCGGCAGCGACACGGGCTGGTAGAGGTTGGTCAGCGAGGTGGTCGTGGCGTTGTTGAAGCTGCGCTCCAGCTGGTCCCGATAGTCGCTCACGAGCATGCTCAGGTGATGGCTCACCGCCCCGGTGTCGAAGCGGGCGCGCAGGCCCGTGTCCACGGTGGTGCGGGCTACGTTGAACCGGTAGTTCGAGTCCAGCACGGCAATATCGCCCGCCTCGTTGATGATGGTGGGCGTGATGGCAAAGAGCCTGGCCACCCGGGTACGGCCGCCGCCGCCGGCAATGAACCAGGTGAGCTTGTCGCCGATGTCATACTCCGCCCGCACCAGCAGGGACTGGTCGCGGATGCTGGAGTGTTCCCAGGGTTGCGAGACATTGCGCCGCCCGTTGGGCGCATCGGGTACGTTGATGCCGGACGCGATATGCAAGAGGCGCGATGGCGCTGCGATCCTCTCCTGCTGGCCAATGAAATCCAGCGTCGCGCGCAGGCGCTCGCCCTGGTAGTCCAGTGCCAGCGCGCCGGCACCGGCGCGGCGCGACTGGTTGTCCAGGTTGGTGTCGCCCGCCCGATAGTTGCCATTGAAGCGAATGCCGAACTGCCGCTGCGCGCCAAACCGCCGGCTTACGTCAAGGTTGCCGCCCAGCTGCGATGACGCGGCATAGTCGGCCGTGACCTGGGTCAGGTCGGGACCGGTCGCCCGCTTGGGCACGATATTGATGCCACCGCCGACACTGCCGCTGGGCGCCATGCCGATCAGCATGGCGGTCGGGCCCTTGATCAGTTCGACCCGTTCGATGTAGCCGGTCGATACCCGATAGTTGGAGGCCACGCCGTACATGCCGTCGAAGGCGATCTCGCCGAAGTTGCCATTGCCAACGGGAAACCCGCGGATCGTGAAGGCGTCCAGGATGCCGCCAGGCTGGCTGACATAGCGCACGGACGAATCAACGGCCACCATATCGCCCACCGTGCGCGCCTGCTGGTCCTCGATCGCCTTGGCGGTGTAGCTGGTGATGCTGAACGGCGCGTCCATGATGTCGATGTTGCCCAGCAGCCCAAGCCTCGCGCCGCGCGCGACCTGCTCGCCGGCGAGAGCCGGGGGCAGCTCGCTCGCAGCCGCTGCCGCCCCGAAGATCGTGACCGTGGGCAGCAACGGCGCGGCCTGGGCGCCGGAGACCGCCTGTGCCTTGCGCAATGCGTACCCGCCTCCCGGCACTTCCACCGCTTCCAGGCCGCTGCCCGCCAACAGCGCCCTCAACCCGTCCGGCACGGTATAGAGGCCATTCAGTCCCGGGCTTTGGGCGCTGCCGAGCAGTGCGGCATCATAGGAAAGATCGATGCCGCCGACACTGGCAAAGCGATTGAGGACCGCGTAAAGCGGGCCGGGCGCGATGGCGAACATCCGCGCCTGGCCCGTGCTCGCCATCAGGCTTACCACCGGGCTCGCCTGCGCGAGCACCGCATCCGGCGCAATGCCCAAACCCAGGGCCAGACAAGCGAAGGCGCTGCAAAGCGCGAGGCGTCGTGCGGCCAATGCTTAGAAATCCACGCTCATGGAAGCCATGAAGGTCCGCGGCGCGCCGAGCGAGATCGTGCCGTAGGATGCCACCCCGGACCAGTACTTCCGGTTGAACGCATTGAACAAACCGGCCCGGAACGTCGTGGACTTGCCGTACATCGATGTCTTGTAGCGCGCGCCGAGATCGACGGTTGTCCACGACGGCACCTGCTGCGTGTTCGCCTGGTTGACGTACTCGCTGCCCGTGTAGTTGACCGCGCTGGTCAGCGTCAGGCCCGGAACCCACGGCAGGTCCCACTCGCCGCCGAGGTTGGCCATGACGGTAGGCACGCCCACGGGGCGGTTGCCAAGTGTGGCTGCGCTGTTGGTCTTGGTCAGCTCGCCGTCAAGCAAGGTCAGCCCGCCGAGCAGGCGCACGCCCTTGTAGGGCTGCCCCGATACGGTCAGCTCCAGCCCCTGGTTGCGTTGCTCGCTGTCGATGGCATAGACCGTCCCGTACAACTGGCCGCTGGGCTTGGTCATGCGGAACGCGGCGAGCGTCGCCATCACCTTGCCCGAGTCGAGCTTGATGCCCACCTCCTGCTGCTTGGTCTTGTACGGCGCAAAGACCTGCCCCGCATTCGACGCGGTCGCCGGCGCGATGTCTCCCTTGCTCAGCCCTTCCACGTAGTTGGCATAGAGCGAGATGCTGCGCCAGGGCTTGAAGACGATGCCGGCCAGCGGCGTGACGGCGCTTTCGTCGTACGAAGCTGTCTTCGCGCCGGTGGCAGCATAGTTGCTCGACTTGACCTGCTGGTAGCGCAGGCCAAGGGTGAACTGCAGGCGGTCGTCCAGCACGCTCAAGGTATCGGCCAGCGACAGGCCCGACAGCGTAGAGTCGGACACCTTCGGCACGCTTTGCGGGGCGGCAATGTTCTGCGCCGGGCGGTCGGCCGGGGCGTAAATATTGGATGTGACAGGCGTGCCGGACACGTTGGCGCTGGCGAAACGGTCCATATACAGGTTGGCCTGCAGCGCCAGCGCGTGCTTGACCGGCCCGGTCTCGAACTTGCTCCTGACACCGGTATCGAAGCTCGAGCGGTTGACCTGGAACTTCCAATTCTGCACGGCCGACGAAGTCGCGCCGGCCGAATTCAGGATGGTTGGCGTCTGGTCGGACAAGCGCGCCACGTCCGAGCGGGTACCGCCGGCATCGGCAAACACCGTCACGTTGTCGGTGAGGTCGTATTCCGCGTGCAGCAGCGTCGACACATCGTTGGACTTCCACCAGCCCCAGGGCTGGCTGACATTGCGCCTGCCGTCCGGCGCCGACGGTACCTGCACGCCGGCTGTGATCAGGAAGGGACGCGTGGGAGCATCGACCCACTGGTATTGCTCGATCAGGTCGAGCGAGGCCCGCAGGCGCTCGCCGCGGTAGTCGAGCGACAGTGCCGCCACCTCGGCGCGCGACTTCTGGTTGTCGAGCGCCGTCGGTCCCTGCCGGTGCAGGCCGTTGAAGCGAATGCCCCACTCTCGGTCTTCGCCGAAACGGCGGCTCAGGTCCACCGCGCCGCCCACCTGCGCGTCGGACGCATAGTCGAGCGTGAAACGCGTCAGGTCCGTCGCCAGCGCGCGCTTGGGCACGACATTGACCACGCCGCCGACACCGCTGTTCGGCGACATGCCGTACAGCAAGGCGGCCGGCCCCTTCAGCACTTCGACCCGCTCCAGGTACTCGGTAAACAGATGGTAGTTCGGCGACACGCCGTACACGCCGTCGAACGCGATCTCGGACAGGTTGCCCTCATTGATCGGGAAGCCGCGAATATAGAAAGAGTCGGTCACGCCGCCAACCTGGCCCGTGAAGCGCGTGGACGGATCGCTGTTCAGTACTTCGGCCAGCGTGGTGGCCTGTTGGTCCTCCAGGCGCTGCGCGGTGTAGTTGGTGACGGCGAACGGCGTGTCCATGACGCTCTTGTTGCCCAGCAGCCCCAGGCGGCCACCGCGCGCCACCTGGCCGCCCGCGTAGGGTTGCGCAAGCTCACCCGGCGTCTCGGCGCCGGCGGTGACGGTTACCGCCGGCAGGGTCGGCGCGGCGTCCGCGGGGCCTGCCTGCGATTGTGCCCTCACGGCAAACGGCGCCACTGTTGCGCCCATGGCAAGGCAGACCATAGCGTGGTGCACGGCGAGCGCAAACGGCTTGGGTCGGGGTGGGCGCGCAGCGGCGATGACAGTGGCATAACGAGTTGCAGACATGATTCCTTTCTCCGGCAGCGTTTGTTTAATTTGAGTTCCTACGCTGTAGGCCGGTCGAGAATCGAAATCCCCTCAATCTTCCTGACATATTTTTTCGGACACGCCTGGCATGGAGTCAATGCCCTCCCGCCGGGCCAACCGAAACCCAGAAGCGCGTGCGATAGACCACGGTGATCGGCTGCGCCTGCATCAGGAAGCGCAGCACCCGATCGGTGTCGCGCACGTGATACGCGCCCGAGATACGCAAATCGGCCACGCGCGGATCGCAGGCGATGTGGCCGGTGCGGTAGCGCGACAGCTCGGCCAGCACGTCCGCCAGCCGCATGTCCTTGCCCGCGATGACGCCATCGGCCCAGCCGTCCGCCTCGAACGGCTGCGGCGGCGCCGGCATGCTGCCGGCCTTGGCGAGCCGCCAGGTCGTCCCCGCACGCGCTACGTCGGTCGCCCCGCCCGCAGCCGGGTGCAGTTCCACGGCGCCCTCCTGCACGGTAACGCGGGCGCGTTCGTCCTCGATGCGCACCACAAAGCGCGTGCCCAACGCACGCAGGCTGCCAAACGGCGTCTGTACCCAGAACGGCCGCACCGCTGCGCTGCTGGCCGCGAAGCCAGCATCATGTCCCGTGGTCACCAGGATCTCCCCGCGCCGCAGCGTGACCAAACGGCGCTCAGTGCCCAGCGCGGTACTGATGGCGGTATCGGTGTTGAGCACGATGGTGCTGCCATCGGCCAGGCGCAGGGTGCGCTGCTCGCCGGTGGCCGTGCTCGCGTCGGCGACCAGGCGCTGCCATGGCGCCAGTTCGCGCACGCTTGCCGCCGTGGCCACCGAGATGCCGGCCAATGCCAGCACCTTGAGCACCTGCCTGCGCTTTAGCCCGCCCACGCCACGCCGGGCGTCGGCAGCTTGCAGGGTACGCAGCGCCAGTGCCGGCGGCATGCCGGAGAAATCGGTGCGCAGTGCCTGCACGCGTTGCCAGGCAACCGCGTGCAGCGGGTTGGCGTCGTGCCATTGGGCGAATGCCTTGCGCGTGCTGGCGCTGGCCTCGCCGAAGTCGAGCTTGACCATCCAATGGATGGCCTGGTCGACGATGCGCGCGGGGATCGGGGGTTGCGGCCCGGCCGTAGCCGTCGGCTCGCCTGGCCTGGCTGGATCACGCACGGGCATCAGCCACCGAAACGCAAGCTGTAGCAATGGCGCAGCGCCGCCGCGACATAGCGCTCGGCGGTAGCCAGCGACACGCCGAGGCGCTCCGCGATCTGCCGGCAGGTCAGCCCTTCGAGCTGGGCCCACAGGAATGCTTTGCGCACCTGCGGCTTCAGCGCATCCAGGATGCGGTCGATGGCGATGAGGGTTTCCAGGAAAAGCAGCCGGCTCTCGGGCGACGGCGCCTGCGGCGCGGGCAGTTGCGCCAGCGTCTCCAGCCAGGCCAGCTCCAGCTCCCGGCGGCGCCAGTGCTCGATGACAAGGCCGCGCGCGATCGTGCTCAGGTAGGTGCGCGGTTCCCTGATATCGCACGGCTCGCGATGAAGCAAGCGGAGAAACACATCCTGTGCCAGGTCGGCGGCGTCAAACGCGTTGCCAAGCTGACGCCGCAGCCAGCCCTGCAGCCAGCGATGGTGATCGCTGTAGAGGGCATGGACATGCTGCTGTGACTGCTGTAACGCGGATTCTGCGGCGGCCATCGCTTCCCTTGCGTAGTGAAGTGTCTGGCACGGCCAAACTTAAATGAGAATGGTTCGCATTATATGACACGGAAAATGATTAGTGCAACCAACGGCACAGCCAGACGCACATATTGCAACGCAGCATCTGACGTAGAATCGACGCGATAGCCCGGCAAAGCCATCTAGTCCCGACATACCCGCCATTCTTTGATGCTTAACGTGTTTTTATCTGCTCACGCCAGCCTGCAGGTGCTACTACCCGACGCCAGTTGACCTGCCCATGGACCTGCTTTTTCCCTTAGACCCGTTGCGCCGGCTGGTCACCACTTCGCTACTGGTGGCCGCCTCGGTGCCCAGCCCGCAGACACAGACCGCCCCCGAAGCATTCCCACAGCGGACCGTGCACCTCGTGGTTCCTTTCACGGCAGGCGGCACCACCGACATCATTGCCCGTGTCATTGCCGATAAGCTGCGCACCCGACTGGGCCAGCCCGTGGTAGTCGACAACCGGCCGGGTGCCTCCACGATGATCGCGGCGGAGCTGGTCGCCAAGGCGCCCGCCGACGGATACACGCTGCTACTCGCCAGTTCCACCACGTTCAGCATGCTCCCCGCGCTGCGCACCAGCCTGCCCATCCCGGCGGAAGGCGCCTGGGCGCCGATCGGCATCATCGCGCAGGCGCCGGTCATGCTCACCACCCGATCGGACTCCGGCATCAAGTCGTTCGCGGACATGCTGGCGCGAGCAAGCGCCCAACCGGGCACCGTCACCTACGGCACCACCGGCCCGGGCACCGCGCAGTACATTGTGGGCGCCATGATCGAGGCCGACCTGCATGCGGACATCACGCCCGTGTCATATCGCGGCAGCACGCAGATCCTCGCCGACGTCATTGGCGGGCAGATCGACCTGAGCCTCGACCCCATCGCCGTTGCCCAGCCTTACCTCGAGTCTGGCAAGTTGCGCCCGCTGGCGATCAGTGCCGGGGCGCGCTCCCCGCGGTATCCGGGCGTGCCAACCTTTGCCGAACTCGGCATCGCCATGCCCGGCAATGCATTCTGGTTCGGCATTGCCGCGCCGCGCGCCACGCCGCAAGCGGTGGTGGAGCGGCTGGAAAAGGAATTGCAGGGGGTGCTTCTGGACCCTTCCGTGGAGGCAGTCTTCCAGCGGCAGTCGATCTGGGTCATGCGCGGCAACGCGGAGGATTTCCGCCGGCGCGTGCAGGGCGAGATAACGCAATATCGTCGGCTCGCAAAGGACGGCAGAGTGAAGCTCGAATAGCAGAAGCCCCGGGTACCTGTTACCAGGTACCCGGGGCTTCCATGGCAGCTCGCCTTTCCCAAGGCGTGCCTGCCGCCGACGGCCGCCCTGCGTGACAGGGCGGCCAGGCTTGCATCGATTACGCCTTGACGGCTGCCAGCGCGGCGTTCAGCGTCTTGCTGGGGCGCATCACGATGTCCAGCTTGGCAAAGTCGGGCTTGTAGTAGCCGCCGATATCGGCTTCCTTGCCTTGCACGGCCGACAGCTCGCCAACGATGACCTGCTCGTTGTCGGCCAGTTGCTTGGCCAGCGGCGCGAACTGCGCTGCCAGGGCAGCATCGTCGGTCTGTGCCGCCAGTTCCTGGGCCCAGTACATGGCCAGGTAGAACTGGCTGCCGCGGTTGTCCAGCTGGCCGGTCTTGGGCGACGGGTTCTTGTTGTTGTCCAGCAGCTTGCCAGTGGCGGCGTCCAGCGTCTTGGCCAGGATCTTGGCCTTTTCGTTGCTGGTCTTGATGCCGAGTTCTTCCAGCGACACCGCCAGCGCCAGGAATTCACCCAGCGAATCCCAGCGCAGGTGGTTTTCTTCCACCAGTTGCTTGACGTGCTTAGGCGCCGAGCCGCCCGCGCCGGTTTCATACATGCCGCCGCCGGCCATCAGCGGGACGATGGAGAGCATCTTGGCGCTGGTGCCCAGTTCCATGATCGGGAACAGGTCGGTCAGGTAGTCGCGCAGGATGTTGCCGGTCACCGAGATGGTGTCCAGGCCGCGGATGACGCGTTCCAGCGTGTAACGCATGGCGCGCACTTGCGACATGATCTGGATGTCCAGGCCGGTGGTGTCGTGATCCTTCAGGTAGGTCTCGACCTTCTTGATCATCTCGGCTTCGTGCGGGCGGTACGGGTCCAGCCAGAAAATGGCCGGCATGCCGGAGTTGCGCGCGCGCGTGACGGCCAGCTTGACCCAGTCGCGGATCGGTGCGTCCTTGACCTGGCACATGCGCCAGATGTCGCCCTCTTCCACGTTCTGCACCAGCAGCACTTCGCCGGTGGCGATGTCAACGATGCGGGCTTCGCCGGCCTCGGGCACTTCAAAGGTCTTGTCGTGCGAGCCGTACTCCTCGGCTTGCTGCGCCATGAGGCCGACGTTGGGCACGGTGCCCATGGTGACCGGGTCGAAGTTGCCGTTGGTCTTGCAGAAGTTGATGATTTCCTGATAGATGCGGGCAAACGTGCTCTCCGGGATCACGGCCTTGGTGTCCTTCGGACGGCCATCGGCGCCCCACATCTTGCCGCCGATGCGGATCATGGCCGGCATCGAGGCGTCCACGATCACGTCGTTGGGCGCGTGCAGGTTGGAGATGCCCTTGGCCGAATCCACCATCGCCAGCTCGGGACGGTGCTCGTGGCAAGCGTGCATGTCGCGGATGATTTCTTCGCGCTTGGAGCTCGGCAGGCTTTCCAGCTTGTCGTACAGGTTGACCAGGCCGTTGTTGACGTTCACGCCCAGTTCGTCGAACAGCTTGCTGTGCTTCTCGAAGGCTTCCTTGTAGAAAATCTTCACGGCGTGGCCGAACACGATGGGGTGCGAGACCTTCATCATGGTGGCCTTCACGTGCAGCGACAGCATCACGCCGGTCTTGCGCGCGTCTTCCATCTGTTCTTCGTAGAAGTCGCACAGCGCCTTCTTGCTCATGAACATGCTGTCGATGATCTCGCCGTCCAGCAGCGACACCTTCGGCTTGAGCACGATGGTCTTGCCGCTCTTGGTGACCAGCTCCATCTTGACATCGCGGGCGCGGTCCAGGGTCATGGACTTTTCGCCATGATAGAAGTCGCCGTGCTTCATGTGCGCCACGTGCGTGCGCGAAGCCATGCTCCACTCACCCATGCTGTGCGGGTTCTTGCGTGCGTAGTTCTTGACGGCAGCCGGCGCGCGGCGGTCCGAGTTGCCTTCGCGCAGGACCGGGTTCACGGCGCTGCCCAGGCACTTCGAATAGCGTTGGCGGATGGCCTTCTCGGCATCGGTCTTCGGGTCTTCCGGGAAATCGGGAACCTTGTAGCCCTTGGCCTGCAGTTCCTTGATCGCGCTGACCAGCTGGTGCACGGAGGCGCTGATGTTGGGCAGCTTGATGATGTTGGTGTCCGGCTGCAGGGTCAGTCGGCCCAGTTCGGCCAGGTTGTCGGGCACGCGTTGTGCCTCGGTCAGGAATTCGGGGAATTCGCCCAGGATACGGCCCGCCACCGAGATGTCGCTGGTCGTCACGTTGATGCCGGCCGGGGCGGTGAAGGTGCGGATGATGGGCAAAAAGGCACTGGTCGCCAGCAGCGGAGCTTCGTCGGTCAGCGTGTAGATGATGGTGGGTTGCTGGGTACTCATTGCTTATCTCAGGATCAAGAAATAGGTTGGAGAACGCCACCGGCTGGGTCACAGCCCGGCAGGAATGCCCGAATTTTGCCTGAATTTTCTCCAGGGGGGTCTGAACCGCACGGGGTTTTTGCTTCGCAATCGCAAAACGCAAGTTCTGCGTGGGGGCAAGGCTAGCGCTGCGTGGCGCGTGCAGGGGCGGACAGCGCGCCGGCATTTGCCCCCACGCCGCGCACATCTGGCGGGCCAACGGGCTTAACTGCGCTTAAAGCCAGCTAACATGCACAAAACCGCTGCGCTAGTCCCAAAAACTGCGGAATGCGGCGGCAGCGATCACGGGGACCGTCAGCACCAGCGGAATGGCAAAGTACGGAACTTCGAGATCTACGCGCCACTTGTAGATAAGCCAGGCGATGCCGGCCGCGAGCGTAACCAGGCCCACGAGCGCCGCGAGAACGTTCAGTACCCTGTCGGACGGGCGCCTGCGCGTCCGTTCTTTGGTGGAAAGCGCTTTCATCCCAGCTCCAATGCAGATCGTGACGGGCATTTGTTCTATTTTGCTCTATTAAAGGCTACTCCGGCACCCTGCGTAAGGGCGAGTCATGGCGGGCAGCATGGTGAGAGTCTTGGCGCTTTGTGGGCCGCATTGGCCGGATCATGGGCGCCTTAGGGCAAAATACCGCCTTGAGCGGCCCGGCCGGGCCCGAAGAACAAGATGCTGACGGGCGAGCCCGCCACTGCGCGCACCACGCCGTTGCCTGCCGGCAAGCGCCTGCGCTGCGGCAGGGCGGGCCCAGTACAGCATCGCCAGGGGACAGCTCGTCCTTCAACAGAGCACATCTGGAGCCATTGATGACCGACTCGAACATGTCTTTCCTAGGGAGGATTTCCCTTGCCGTGGGCACGTTTTTCAACATCCTGGGCGACCGCGAGCTTGCCGCGGGCGTGCGGCGCCTGCGTGACGGCACGGGGCCTGGCGCAAGTCCAGCGCCCGCTGCACCCGTTCCTGCCCCCATGGCCGCGGCACCGGCCCCGAGCGCGCTGAAAGAAGCGAGCCCCGAGGCCGCGCTCCAGCTGCTGGGCCTGCTCCAGCGCGACGCGCGCTTCATCGATTTTGTCGAGGAAGACATCGCCGGCTATTCCGACACGGAAATCGGTGCCGCCGCCCGGCTGGTGCATGACGGTTGCCGCGCCGTGCTGCGCGAGCATTTCACCATCCGGCCGGTGCGCGAGGAAGCCGAGGGCAGCCGCGTAACGGTGCCCGACGGGTTCGATGCCACCGCCATCCGGCTGACCGGCAACGTGGTCGGCAGCGCGCCGTTCAACGGCAGCATCAGCCACCGTGGCTGGCGCGTGGCGGAAGTCCGCCTGCCCCGGCTGGCCGAGCGCCATGACGCCACCGTGATCGCCCCGGCCGAGGTCGAGCTATGAGCGACCCCCGCTACTCGATCGGCATCGACCTGGGCACGACGCATTGCGCCCTCTCCTACGTCGACCTCACCGCCAGTGACGGCGAGAAGACCACCCAGGGCGTCCTGCCCATCACACAGCTCACCGCACCAGGCGCGATCGAAGATTGCGACCTGCTGCCGTCGTTCTTGTACCTGCCGCATCCGAGCGAGCTGGCTCCGGGCGACCTGGCCTTGCCGTGGAACGCCGCGCGGGACTTCGCCGTGGGCGAGCTGGCGCGCAGCCGTGGCGCGGCCACGCCGATCCGGCTGGTATCGAGCGCGAAGAGCTGGCTTTGCCACCCCGGGGTAGACCGCCGCGCGGCGATCCTGCCGAACGACGCGCCGGCGGAAGTGCCGCGCGTGTCGCCGCTCGAGACTTCCGTGCGCTATCTCTCGCACCTGCGCGAAGCGTGGGACCACGCGCATCCCGACGCCCCGTTCGGTGAGCAGGACATCACCGTCACCATTCCCGCGTCGTTCGATCCGGCCGCGCGGGAACTGACGGCAGAAGCCGCCGAATCCGCGGGCTATGCCCGCATGACCCTGCTGGAGGAGCCTCAGGCCGCGCTCTATAGCTGGATTCAGAACAGCGGCGGCCAGTGGCGCAAAGAGGTCAAGGTGGGCGACATCATCCTGGTCGTCGACGTGGGTGGTGGCACCACCGATCTTTCGCTGATCGCCGTGATCGAGCGCGAGGGCAACCTGGAGCTGCACCGCGTCGCCGTCGGCGAGCACATCCTGCTGGGCGGCGACAACATGGACCTGGCGCTGGCCCACGTGGTGGCGCGCAAGCTCGCGGCCCAAGGCACGCAGGCCGACCCGTGGCAACTGCGCGCGCTCACCTATGCCTGCCGCAGCGCCAAGGAAACCCTGCTCAGCGACCCAACCACGGACGCGGTGCCGCTGGTCGTGCCGAGCCGCGGCTCCAAGCTCATCGGCGGCTCGATCCGCACGGAGCTGACCCGCGCCGAGCTCACCCAGATCATCCTGGAAGGCTTTTTCCCGCAGGTGGATGGCTCTGCCCGCCCGGTCAGCCGGGCACGCGCCGGGCTGACGCAACTGGGCCTGCCGTACGCGCAGGACCCGGCCATCACACGACATCTGGCGGCGTTCCTGGGCCGCCAGGTGGCAGCGCTGGCCGAGATGGAAGGCCTGGCAGGCAAGGCGGCGCCGGGCGCGACCTTCCTGCATCCCACGGCGGTGCTGTTCAACGGCGGCGTGTTCAAGTCCGCCCTGCTGGTCGAGCGCATCCTGCAGACGCTCAACGGCTGGCTCGCCGCGGAAGGCGCGGCCCCCGCGCGCCTGCTGGGGGGCGCCGACCTGGACCTGGCTGTCGCGCGTGGCGCCGCCTACTACGGCTACGTGCGCCGCGGCAAGGGCGTGCGCATTCGCGGCGGCACCGCGCGGGCCTACTACATTGCGGTGGAATCGGCGATGCCCGCCATCCCGGGCTTCGAGCCGCCCATCCAGGCGCTGTGCGTGGCGCCCTTCGGCATGGAGGAAGGCACCGAGGCGCCGTTGCCGGAGCAGGAATTCGGGCTCGTGGTCGGCGAACCCGTGCACTTCCGCTTCTTCGGCTCGTCGGTGCGCCGCCAGGACCAGGTAGGCACCCTGCTCGACTTCTGGGGGCCCGAAGACCTGCAAGAGCTCGATGAAATCCAGGCCACGCTGCCGTCCGAAGGCCGCACGCCTGGCGAAGTCGTGCCGGTGAAGCTGCATGCCCGCATCACGGAGGCCGGCACGCTGGAGCTGGAAGCCGTGCCCCGTGGCACAGGCGAGCGCTGGAAGGTCGAGTTCGACGTGCGCGGCAACGCGAATGCCTGAGTGCCATGCATGAAGCGGTATAGCGTCGGCATTGACCTGGGCACGAGCAACACGGTCGTCGCCTATGGCGAGGCAGGGTCGGAGGACATCCGCGTCTTCGACATCGATCAACTGGTGAGCCTGGGAGAGGTGGCCACGCGGCCACTCCTGCCGTCCGTGCGGTACCACGCGGCGCCGGGGGAGCTGAATGCCAGCGATCTGCAGTTGCCGTGGCAAGTTGCCAATGGGACGGATGGTGCCGATGGAGCCGCATCGGGCCATGTCGTGGTGGGCCGCCTTGCGCGCACGCTGGGCGCGCAAGTGCCCGGCAGGCTGGTCGCCAGCGCCAAAAGCTGGCTGTCGCATGCGTCGGTCGACCGCGTGGCGCCGATCCTGCCGTGGGGCGCCGCCGACGAAGTCGGCAAGGTGTCGCCGGTGGCGGCCAGCGCCAGCTACCTGGCGCATGTGCGCGCGGCATGGAACCACCGTTTCCCCGATGCGCGGCTCGAGGATCAGGACGTGGTGCTCACCGTGCCCGCCTCGTTCGATGAAGGCGCGCGCGCCCTCACGCTGGAAGCCGCGCGCATGGCCGGACTGCCCGCGCTGCGCATGCTGGAGGAGCCCCAGGCGGCCTTCTACGACTGGGTGTTCCATCATCGCGAAACGCTAGCGGCCGACCTGGCGCAAACGCGGCTGGTGTTGATCTGCGATGTCGGCGGCGGCACCACCGACCTGACCCTGATCAAGGTGGAGGTGCAGGACGGCCAGCCGCAATTGACCCGGATCGGGGTTGGCAATCACCTGATGCTCGGCGGCGACAACATGGACCTCGCCCTCGCGCATCTGGTCGAGTCGCGCATCGCCACGGCGCACTCGCGCTTGTCGGCGGGCAGCCTGTCGCAGTTGGTCGAGCGATGCCGTGCCGCCAAGGAGCAACTGCTCAGCGCGCAGGCGCCGGAGGCGGTCACGATCACGCTGCTCGGTTCGGGCTCCCGGCTGATCGGCGGCGCGCGCTCCGTCGAAGTCACCCGGCAGGAGATCGAGCAGATCATTGTCGAGGGGTTTTTCCCAGCCGTCTCGGCCGGCGAAAGACCGGGGCGCTCACGGGGCGGCATCGTCGAATTTGGCCTGCCCTATGCGGCCGACCCGGCGATCACCCGGCACGTTGCGGCCTTCCTGGGCCAGCACGCGGCCCAGTCGCGCATCGCGAACGCACAGGATGCAAGAGAAGCGCCAGACGACGCGCCACCGATGCCCGACACCTTGCTGCTCAACGGCGGCGTGTTCCGCGCCGAGGCGCTGACGGGGCGTTTGTCGAGCACGCTTGGCGCCTGGCGCCGAGCGCCCTTGCATGTGCTGCACAACGACAACCCCGACGTGGCGGTCGCCCGTGGCGCGGTGGCGTTCGCGCTTGCCCGCGCCGGGCATGCGCCGCGCATCGGCGGGGGCTCGCCGCGCAGCTATTTCCTCGTGCTGGACAACGGTGATGCCGCGCAGGCACAGCGCGGCATTTGCCTGTTGCCGCGCGGCACCGAAGACGGCCAGGAGATCCATCTCAAGGATCGCACCTTCTCCCTGCGCCTCGGGCATCCGGTACGCTTCCACCTGGTCTCCTCCGTCGCCGACACGCCCTATCAGCCGGGCGAACTGGCCGACCTCGCCAGCGGCGATTTCGTCCGCCTGCCGCCGATCGCCACCGTGGTGCAACCGCGCGGCGCCAGCGACGCGCGAGACACGCTGGTGCAACTCACCACATCGCTTACCGAAGTCGGCACGCTGGAGGTGCACTGCAGCGAGATCGCCAATCCTTCGCAGCGCTGGCTGCTCGAGTTCCAGTTGCGCGGCGATGCCCCGGCGGCAGACACGGCGACCCACGCGCCGCATCCCTCCCTGGCCCAGGCCGTCGAATGCATCGACCGTACCTTTGGCGCCCGCTCGCAAGACGTTGGCCCCAAGGAAGTCAAGCGGCTGCGCGCGCAACTGGAGCAACTGCTGGGCGCGCGCGACCAATGGGACAGCGCGCTGCTGCGCGCCCTGTTCGGCACGTTGTGGGAACGCGCGCGCCGCCGCCGCCGCACGGCAGACCATGAACGCCTCTGGCTCAACCTTGCCGGCTATTGCATGCGGCCTGGGTTCGGCTACCCGCTGGACGAGTGGCGCGCCGGGCAGCTCTGGTCATTGTTCGAGCAGGGCATCCAGTACGTCAACGAGAGCCAGATCTGGTCGGAATGGTGGACGCTGTGGCGCCGCACCGCCGGCGGCCTGGACGAAAGCGCGCAGTTGCGATTGCTGGACGACATCGCCTTCTACCTGCAGCCCCCCGGCACGGCGCGCTACAAGCGCCCCGCCGGCGCCGCCAAGGCCGGCTACGCCGACATGGTGCGGCTCGCGGGATCGCTGGAACGCGTGCCTGTCGAGCGCAAGATCGAAGTCGCCGAGTGGCTGCTCGCCCGGCTCAAGAAACCCTCGGAGAACCTTCAAAGCTGGTGGGCCGTGGGCCGCATCGGCGCGCGCCGGCCGTTCTACGGCAGCGCGCACAGCGTCGTGCCGCCAGAGGTTGGCTCGCAATGGCTGGAGGCGATTCTTGCGCTCGACTGGAAGAAGGTCGAGCCGGGCGCCTTCGCCGCCGTGCAGATCGCCCGCATGACGGGGGACCGGTCGCGGGACCTGCCGCTGGATATCCGCATGCGCGTGGTCAGCCGGCTCGAGGCCGTCAACGCGCCACGTAGCTGGATCGACATGGTGCGCACAACGGTGGAACTCGATGAGGCCGATGAAGGACGGGTCTTTGGCGAGTCGCTGCCAGCGGGGTTGACGCTGATCGTAGCCTGAGTGCGATCGCGGCGGGCCGGCAAATGACCTAGCCGACCTCCGCGAATCTTCGCAGCGACGCGAGATCCAGGATCTCGATGGACCCCCGCGTGCGCTGCACCAGGCCCTGCGCCTCGAAATCCCGGAGAATCTGGTTCACCGTTTGCCGCGAAACCGACAGCATCAAGCCGAGTTGCTCTTGCTGCACGTTGATCACCCGCTTGCTCAGGCCATGGCGCTCGCCATAGCCGCCTGCGATGGCCAGCAAGCGGCGCGCCAGCCTGACCGGTACAGGCATCAGCACCGACGACTCAATCGCTTCAAACGCCAGCCTGAGCTTTGGGGCCATCAGCAGGCCCACCGCTTTCCAGTGCACCGGATTTTCGTCGAGAAACCGCACCGCATCCTGCTGGTCGATATGTAGCAGCACCACGTCGGACTCGATCCAGGCATCATGGGCGCGCGGCAAGGCGTCAAACAAGGCAACCTCGCCGAACCATTGCGGCGTTTCCGCAAAAGCCAGCAGTGCCTCCTTGCCATCGGCGGAGGAACTGGTCATGCGGATGGCGCCAGCCACCACAAAGTACAGGCCATCCGCCGGGTCCCCGTGCGCGAACAAGCGTTGGCCCGCAGCTAGCGACCTGACCTTGGCGTGCGCGACGATCCACCGTTGAAAATCAGCGGCAAGACCGGCGAACCATACGCTGGATCGCAGGGCAGCGAGGTGGTCTTCGGGGGTGGATGACTTTGACACAGCGCCAATCGTAGTCTTATGTCAGGAAGACGACATTGTAGTCGGCCATTCCCTGCAAAGATCGCTCATTGCGATCAGGGACCTGGATGAAAACCCTGGACACCCTGAAAACCCCGCAAGCCCTGAAGACCCGAAGCACCGGCGACTTCGCCATCCCGGCAACAACCGCCGGCAACAAACCCGATAAGAGGAACGAGGCAATGGACGTAGCGACCTCCCCCGCTCTGTATAAGCGTGACTTTCCAGCCGCATTCCGTGCGATCCGCAAGCTGCTGGCAAACGGAGACGACACCACGCAAGTGTTTCTCATCATGCGCGCCCTCAACGGCCCGTCCGCGCCAAAGAACTACGCGCGGCTCCTGAGGACCACGAGCGGGCGGCGGCTGGCTTATCTTCGCGTCGAACTGACGGAGCGCTTCTCCGACCCGGCGTTCATCGCCAGCTTCGCACCCGGCACGCTCGGCGCCGCCTACCGCGCGTTCCTGGAGCAAACGGGCTACAGCGCCGCCGGACTTGCCGCGATTTCAAACCTCAACAGCGAGCCGCTGGTCGAGGATCCCTACGCCTGGTTCGGCAGGCGAACCCGTGACATCCAC
The DNA here is from genome assembly GCF_058801495.1 of Cupriavidus sp. GW822-FHT03E04. Lineage (NCBI taxonomy): Bacteria > Pseudomonadati > Pseudomonadota > Betaproteobacteria > Burkholderiales > Burkholderiaceae > Cupriavidus > Cupriavidus sp. GW822-FHT03E04. Next base: position 44,725 of record NZ_JBXANI010000015.1, on the reverse strand, counting down.
GACATCTGGCATGTGCTGACCGGCTACAAGGCCAACGAGAACATGGGCGAAGCGGCGCTGGTGGCGTTCAGCTACGCACAGACCGGCGCCCTCGGCTGGGCATTCATCGCCGTTGCTACCGCCTTGCAGAGCCTGCGCAAGACCGGCAACACCGCGTACTTGCGCGCCGTCGTCGAGGGGTATCGCCATGGACGCAAGGCGAAGTGGCTGATGGCCGAGGACTACGAGACGCTGCTGCATGAGCCGCTCGAGGCAGCGCGCGCGCGGCTGGGCATTCTCGAACCCGTGCTGTACCAGGCAGCCAGCAAGGCCGCGCAATGCCAGCCACAGGGCGCGGCTTCGCAATCGCTGTCTTCCGACTAAGCTCCGGGCGCTGCCTATGGGCCTATGGGCCTGTGGGCCTGTGGGCACTCCTGCTGCGTTTCTGGCGAATTTCGTATTTTATCAATCGCATCGGGCGCATCCATCAAAATGGCATCCCGCATCCATCCGTAATTTCCGCAGCCGGGACCCAAAGCACTGTCCCTTGTCTATTGTCGATTGTGATTGCAGACGTTTGGCAGGCGCCAGTGGGAATGTTATGCTCCCCATACGCTTGCCGCCGTCGGCAGCAAGCGTCATTCAACGAACACAAGACTCCATAATCCATGGCTACCAAAGCAAATGCTGTCGTAAAGACCACCGCCAAGCCTGCCGCCAAGAAGGCGGCGCCGGCAAAGAAGGCGGCTCCGGCAAAGAAGGTCGCAGCGGCCGCGCCGGCGGTGAAACCCCTGAAGGACACGTTCAACAAGTCCAGCCTGGTGGCCCACCTGGTGGCCCAGACTGAACTGGATGCCAAGACGGTCAAGACCGTGCTGGTCCATCTGGAAAACACCATCCTGAGCGCGGTGCACAAGAAGGGCGCCGGCGAATTCACCCTGCCGGGCCTGTTCAAGGTCGTGGCAACCCAGGTTGCCGCCACCAAGAAGCGCTTCGGCAAGAACCCGTTCACCGGCGAAGACCAGTGGTTCGCTGCCAAGCCGGCGACCGTCAAGGTCAAGGTTCGCCCGATGAAGAAGCTGAAGGACGCCGCGCTGTAAGCTGAGCGGGCAAACAGAACGCAGCTGGAACAAAAGGGAGCCCGCGTGGCTCCCTTTTGCATTGCAGGTCAATACCCGATATCGAGCACACGCGATGAAGATCAGGTCCGAGTGGATTTTTGAGTGCGAGCCACGGCATGTCTGGCCGCACTTCCTTCATGCCCGCATGGATGCGTCGCGCTCGCTGCTGTTCTGGCTGGGCATTCCAAAGCCAATGAGCTGCCGCGTCCTGGAGGGCGTCGCGGCGGTCGGGAACACGCGGCAATGCACCACGGACCGGGGCACCATCGACCAGCGCATCCTGCAACTGGAGCCGGACCGGCTGCTGCAGTACCAGATGCAGGAAAGCACAGTCTGGTGCCGTGCCTGGGTCGGCAAGCTGATCGACACCTTCAGCCTTGAGCCGCTGGGCGATGGCAGGACACGGGTACGGCGCACGACCGAATTCGAAGCCAAGGGATTCCTGAAGGACATCAGGCTCGTCGGTCTCTGGGCGGCGCTGCGCCAGGCGCATGCTTATGCCGCGCGAAACTGGCAGCGGCTGGCACTGCAGAGCCTGCGCGAATCCGCCTGAGCACGCCATCCTCGCCAGGCCGCTCTCGCGGCCTGCCGGCCGGGCGACAAGCCCCGCCACTCAAGTTCCCACCTCGATAGCCGATATTCACCATAGTCCGCAGATGCGTTCGCGATAAACGGCGCGGCTGACAATAGAGCGAATCCAGGTCCTATGGGCCAGCATTTCGCCGCCTTATTATTTCCATTCAGGTAGAAGAAAATGAAGAATCTTGGAATTGGGGTACGCCTTGGCATTGGCTTTGGCGTGGTGCTGCTGCTGTCAACGCTCATGACCGTGTTCAGCATCCTGGGGCTGCAGGACGTGGCCAGCCACACGCACGACATGATGCAGCAGCCGCTGGCCAAGGAGCGCGTCGTCAGCGACTGGTATCGCCTGATGCATACGAGCGTGCGTCGCACCACCGCGGTGGCGCGCAGTGCCGACCCGAGCCTGGGCGCATTCTTCGCCGCCGAGACGAAGGGGTCGGTCGACGCCATCGCGGCGTTGCGCGACAAGATCGAGCCGATGCTGTCCTCCGACGCGGAGAAGGCGGCGTTCAAGACGATCCAGACCGTGCGCAAGCCGTACAACGACTCGCGCGACAAGATCACCAAGCTCAAGGAAGCCGGCCAGACCGACGAAGCCAACCAGGTGCTCGAGAGCGAGTTCGTGCCCGCCGGCAATGCCTACCTTGCCGAGATCCAGAAGCTGCTGGATATCCAGCGCGCCAGCATTGACCAGACCGCATTGGACATCAACGAGATCTACCTCTCCGCACGCAATCGCCTGATCGCGCTTGGCGTGCTGGTGCTGGCCATTGGCGTGGCGTTCTCGGTATGGCTGACCGCCGGCATCACCGCGCCGCTGCATCGCGCCGTGGGCTTCGCGCGCAAGGTGGCGTCTGGCGACCTGACCAGCCACATCCGCTCGGATAGCAAGGACGAGACTGGCCAGCTGCTGCGCGCCCTGGGCGACATGAATGGCAACATCCTGCGCATCGTGACCCAGGTGCGCACCGGCACCGAATCCATTGCGTCCGGCACGAGCCAGATCGCCGCAGGCAACACGGACCTGTCCCAGCGCACGGAAGAACAAGCGTCGTCACTGCAGGAAACGGCCTCCAGCATGGAGGAGCTGACCAGCATCGTCCGCCAGAACGCGGACAACGCCAAGCAGGCGAGCTCGCTCGCCGTCAACGCCTCCGAGATCGCGATCAAGGGCGGTGCGGTGGTTGGCCAGGTGGTCGACACCATGCAGGAGATCAACGGTGCTTCGCGCAAGGTGGTCGACATCATTGCCGTGATCGAGGGCATCGCCTTCCAGACCAACATCCTCGCCCTCAACGCCGCGGTGGAAGCCGCCCGCGCGGGCGAGCAAGGCCGGGGCTTTGCCGTGGTGGCCGGCGAGGTGCGCAGCCTGGCGCAGCGCAGCGCGACCGCCGCCAAGGAGATCAAGTCGCTGATCGGCGACTCGGTCGAGCGCGTGGAAAAGGGCTCGCAGCTGGTCACCAAGGCCGGCCAGACCATGGATGAGATCGTGGGCGCGGTAAAACGCGTGACCGACATCATGGGCGAGATCAGCGCCGCCTCGGCCGAGCAGAGCGCCGGCATCGAGCAGGTCAACCAGGCCGTCACCCAGATGGACACGGTGACGCAGCAGAACGCCGCGCTGGTGGAGCAAGCCGCGGCCGCAGCGGGATCGCTGGAAGAGCAGGCCCAGCGCCTGAAGGAAGCGGTATCCACGTTCCGCCTCGTGGCTGCCTGAACCGCCCGCCCCTCCTGGTCCTCCTATGGCGCGCCGCGAGCCGCTTGCCGGTCACGCCAGCGGAAAGGTGGCAACTGCCGTCGTCTTGTGAAGGACGACGGCATCGTACAGCGCCACCAGCGCTTCTTGAATGGCAGCGGCAATGGCCGGCGTCGATACCATGCCATCCTCATCCAGCCTGGCGCCCAGCAATGGCACGGTGATCGACGCCGGCTCGATAATGACGGCGGCCATCGTCTTCAAGGTCTCGCGCAGTGCCGCATCGGCATGGTGCGCGCGCGGCGATGCATTGAGCACGGCGACCGGCTTGAAGGCGAACGGCTCGTAACCCACCAGCCAGTCCAGTGCATTCTTGATCGTGCCGGTCACGCCGTGCGCGTACTCGGGGCTAGCGATCAGCAGCGCGTCCGCCTGCGCCACCTCGGCAAACAAGCGTGTCACGCTGGCATGCGGACAAGCCTCGTCGTCCGGGTTGAACAGCGGCAACGCCCCAAGACCGCTGAACACTGCAACCGACACATTCGCTGGCGCCAGCCGCGCGGCCGCGCGCAGCAGCGCGGAATTGATGGACACAGCCCGCAGGCTGCCGGATAGCGCAAGTACTTTCATCATTCCCGATTTGCACCGCATGGGTGGTGTCTGAGCCAGCGCGCATTCTATGCCGAATGCGCCTGGCTGCCCGCAGCCCTTTGCGCAAGCCCCGATTGCACCAAACCGCCCCGCCCCCTAAACTCCTGTGCCAGTGCCCCGCGCCAGCACCCGCCCGGCCCCTTTGCGGGACCAGAGCGCACTCGACCAGGAGACCATCGATGACCTTTGCCCCCTTGCTGCGTGCCCTCGCGGCTTGCAGCGTGCTTGCCATGGCGCCAACGCTTGCCCACGCCGCCGATCCCGTCAGGATCGGGCTGATCGCGCCCTTCTCGGGCAGCTTTGCCGACTATGGCAAGCAGATGGAAGGCGGCATCAAGGCGTTCCAGAAGCTCAATGGCGATACCGTGGCGGGGCGCAAGGTGCAGATCATCAGCAAGGACACCACGGGCCCGGCCCCGGATGTGGCCAAGCGGCTGGCACAGGAGCTGGTGGTGCGCGACAAGGTCGACGTGCTGGCCGGCTTCGGCCTCACGCCCGAGGCCCTGGCAGTGGCGCCGATTGCAGAGCAAGCCAGAAAGCCGATGGTGATCTTCAACGCGGCGTCGTCCTCGATCACCACCAAATCCGCGTATATCGCGCGGGTGTCGATGACCTTGCCGCAGATCTCGGCGCCGATGGCCACCTGGGCCATCAAGAACAAAGTGCGCAAGGTAGTGACGCTGGTGGCGGACTACGCGCCGGGGATCGACGCGGAGACCGCGTTCAAGACCAATTTCATCGGCGGCGGCGGACAGGTGGTCGAATCGATCCGGGTGCCGCTGCGCAACCCGGAGTTCGCGCCGTTCATCCAGCGCATCAAGGATGCCAAGCCGGAGGCGGTGTTTCTGTTCCTGCCCGCCGGCGAGCAAGGCGTGGCGTTCATGAAGGGCTTTCGCGAGCGCGGCCTGGCCGAGGCCGGCATCCGCGTGATCGCCACCGGCGACCTGACCGACGACCATGTGCTGCCGGCCATGGGCGACGCCACGCTGGGCGTGATCACGTCGTTCCATTACTCGATGGCGCACGATTCGCCCGAGAACAAGGCCTTCTTGAAAGCCTTTGCCGAAGCCAATCCCGGCGCCGGCCGGCCTAACTTCATGGCCGTGGCCGCCTATGACGGCATGCGCGCAATCTACGACGCGCTGAAGAAGACCGGCGGCGCGACCGACGGCGACAAGTTCGTCGCGGCGCTCAAGGGCATGAAGATCGTCAGCCCGCGCGGCCCGATCATGATCGACCCGGACACCCGCGATGTAGTCCAGACCGTCTATATCCGGCGTGTGGAGAAGGTTGGCGGCGAGCTCTACAACGTGGAGTTCGACAAGTTCGACAACGTCAAGGATCCGGGGAAGTAGGCCAGGCGGCGTGATGCGGCGAGTCTGCGTGCATCGCGCCTTCACGCTGCCGGAACTGCGATGGCGATGGCACGACACGGGCGGGCTGTCTGTGGGTCTCGCGGGACACGCCTGCCTCGCCATCGGGCTGCGCCGCTGCGCCCTGCACATCCCAGCCACGCTGCTCGTAGCATATCCACATCGCACGCTGCGGCACTTCGTTGAAATTGCTGTCGCTGGCGGCCAGCACCCGCGCCCAGACCTCGGGCGTGGAACTGCGCCAGACGCCGCACAGCAGGCGGCGAAAGCGCGGGGCGCGCGCGGCCTCCTGCTCGATGCGGCCGATGAAGGCCGGGCCGTGGTATTCGATCAGGTCTTCGAGCTCGCCTGCAGCGAGCGCGGCAAGGACACGGGGACTATCGGTGCGGGCCAGGACTTCCTGCACCAGCCGCCATAACCCTTCGGGGTCGTTGACGCCGAGCCAGTCGCAAGCCTGCCAGACCCAGAACGAGCGCACCTCGTGCCGGCCAATGGCCGGGTCGTAGCGGCTGTAACGCTGGATATAGGCGTTGACGAGCCGATTCTGCTCATGGGTTTCCATAGTTCCCCGTGACTACCCGCCTGCGAAAAATGGGCACTGCCGCTGGCCGAAGGCGGTGTTGCCGTCAACGGCCGCTGACGGCCACCAACGCTCGCCGCCTATCGCTTGCCGCCGGTTGACCATACCGGGGTTGGGCTCAGGCAACCGTCAGCAACCTGTCCAGATTGCCCTTGTCCGCCAGCAGCTCCGCGCTGGTCGACTCAAACACTACCTTGCCGCGATCGAGCACCATCGCGCGCCGCGTCATGCCAAGCGCCAGGCGAGCGTGCTGCTCCACCACGATCACAGCCATGCCGCCTTCCTCGATCAAGCGGCGGATCACATGCTGCAATTCCTGAACAATGATAGGCGCCAATCCCTCCATCGGCTCGTCGAGTAATAGCAGGGCCGGGTTTACCATGAGCGCCCGGCCAATTGCCAGCATCTGCTGCTCTCCCCCCGACAACTGGTTGCCCAGGTTTGCGCGCCGTTCCTGCAGCCGGGGAAAGACTTCGTAGACCCGAGCGACATTCCAGTGGCCCGGACGTGCCACCGCCGTCAGGTGTTCCTCCACGGTCAGGGACGGGAACATGCAGCGCTCCTGCGGCACCCATCCCAGGCCGGCGGCGGCGCGCTGATGCGCCGCCAGCCGCGCCAGGTCGCGCCCGCGCCAAGACAGGCTGCCGCGCCGCTGCCGGGTCAGGCCCATCAACGTCATCAGCAGCGTGCTCTTGCCCACCCCGTTGCGGCCCAGCAAGGCCAGGCTCTCGCCGGCATCCATCGCCAGGTCGATGCCGTCGAGCACGACGGCGTCGCCATAGCCCGCACTCAGCCCCTGCACCCGCAGCAGTTCAGTCATGGGCGGCCTCCCCGAGGTATACCTCCCTGACGCGGGGATCGGCGCCGATCTCGGCCGGCGTGCCCTCGGTCAGCACGCGGCCACCCACCAGCACCGTAATGCGCTCGGCAAAGCGAAATACCAGGTCCATGTCGTGCTCGATAAACAGGATGGTGATGTCGCGCGGCAAGCCGGCGATCACGCCGAACAGCTCTGCGCTCTCCCCGGCCGGGATGCCCGCCGCGGGTTCGTCCAGCAGCAGGATGGCGGGCCGGGTGGCCAGCGCCAGCGCGATTTCCACCAGACGCTGCTTGCCGTATGGCAGGCTGCGCGTCTCGGTATCGGCCTCGGCGTGCAGGCGCAGGCTGGCCAGCACCGCCATGGCCTCGTCGGCCAGTGCCCGCTGCGAAGCCACGGTGCGATGCCAGATCCGGGTGGCACCGCTGCGCTCGGCCACCGCCAGCACCACGGATTCGAGCACCGTCAGGCCGGGGAACAAGGTGTTGATCTGGAAGGTCCGGGTCATGCCGCGCCGCACCCGTGCGTGCTGGGGCAATTGCGTGATATCTTCGTCGCCCAGCCAGATCCTCCCGCTGCTGGCCGGCAAGGCCCCGGTAAGCAGGTTGATGAAGGTGGTCTTGCCCGCGCCGTTAGGCCCGATCAGCGCATGGCGGGCGCCCGGCGGAAACTGCAGGGAGATATCGCTGTTGGCGGCAAACCCGCCCCAGGACCTGGACAATCCCTCGGTACGCAGCAACCTGGTCATGGCCGCCCTCCTCCCGGCTTGCGGCGCATGGCACGGCGCAAGGCATCCAGCGCGCCCATCAGCCCGCCACGCGCAAACAGCACGATCACCACCAGCAGCAGGCCAATCCAGAACTGCCAGTACACCGGGTTGATGCCCGCCAGCACATCTTGCGCGACCATGAACACGGCCGCCCCGAGCAGTGCGCCGTACAGGCGGCCCGCGCCACCCAGCACCAGCATCACCAGCAGTTCCGCCGAACGCGGGAAGCCAAGCACGTCCATGCCGACGAACTGCGTCGTCTGCGCCAGCAGCCCACCGGCCACGCCGGCCAGCGCCGCCGCCACGGCGAACACCGCGCCCAGGCGGCGCGGCACGTCGACACCCAGCGCCGGCATGCGGCGCACGCCTTCGCGCATGCCGCGCAGCGACAGCCCGAAGGGCGAAGCCACCAGCCTGCGCACCAGCACGAACAACAGGAACGTCACCACCAGGCTGTAAAGGTAGGCGGTCTTGCCAAACAGGTCGAACTCGAACAGCCCGAGCAACGGCGCCATGGTGACGCCCGACAGGCCATCCACGCCGCCGGTCAGGAAGGCCGCCTTGTTGGCCGCCTCGAACAGCATCAGCCCGATGCCCAGCGTGACCATGAGCCGGGTCAGGTCGCCGCCGCGCACCACCAGGAAACTCGCCAGCCAACCCGCCAGGCCAGCCACCGCGCCGGCCGCGAGCAGGCCCGAGACCGGCTCGCCCCAGCCATGCGCGGCCAGCAGCCCGGCGGTGTAGGCGCCCAGGCCGAAGAAGGCCGCATGTCCCAGCGAGACGATCCCGGCGTAGCCCAGCAGCAAATCCAACGACAGCGCGAAGAGCCCGGTGATCAGCACCTGGCTGCCAAGGATCAGGTAGCCGGGCAAGAGGAAGAACACTGCCACCGGCACCAGCCAGAACACGATCTCGCCAACGCGCCAGCGCCCGTCGGGCAGATGGGTACGCCGCTCGATCGCGCGATTCGGCAGCTCGTCAACAGCGCTCATGCCCGCCTCCCGTAAAGGCCGGCTGGGAACAGCACCAGCAGCAGCACCATCAGCGCGTAGATGACAAAGGCGCCTACCGCCGGCACGTAATACTTGCCGGCCACATCGGCCACGCCAAGCAGCAGCGCCGCCACCAGCGGGCCGCGGATGGTGCCCGCGCCGCCCACCGCCACCACCAGCAGGAAATACACCATGTACTTGAGCGGGAACGACGGATCGAGCCCCAGCACGTCGATGCCCAGCCCGCCGCCCAGCCCGGCCAGCCCGGACCCAAGCGCGAAGGTCAGGCTGAATACCCGCTCCACGTTGATGCCCAGGCCGCGCGCCGCTTGCTGGTTGTCCACCGCCGCGCGCACCTGCGCGCCAAAGCGCGTGCGCGCCACCAGCCAGCCCAGCGCCGCGGTGATGACCACCACCACGCCGATCAGGAACAAGCGATAGGCGCCAAGGTCCAGGCCCGCCACGTGCACCTGGCCGAGCAGGAAGTCGGGCAGCGCCACCGGCTGCTGGCCCGGCCCGAACACGTAGGTGGCCCCCGCGATCGCCATGAAGGTCAGCCCGATCGAGAACAGCACCTGGTCGAGATGGCTGGCGCGGTACAGCCGCCGGTACAGGGTGCGCTCCAGCACCCAGCCCACCACCGCGGCCCCCACGAAGGCTAGCGGCAGCGTCGCCAGGAAGGGCACGCCGGCCCGGGTCATCAGGACCACCGCCACGTAGCCGCCGAACATGGCGAACGCGCCGTGGGCCAGGTTGACGAAATTCATCAGGCCCATGGTCACCGACAGCCCTACGCTGATCAGGAACAGCAGGCAGCCATAGGCCAGCCCGTCGAACAGCACGCCGAGAAAACTGGCGATCATCGTCGGCCCTCCCCCGGCCACGGTGGCGCGCAACCAAGCTTTGTCATGACATCTCCTGTATGGCGATCGGGACGGGCACTCAATCGCCCTCGAAGGTGGTGAATGGCAGCCCGACATAGTTTTCCGCGAGAGCCGCGGCGGCGGCGGGCGAAGCGGCAACGTATTCCAGCTCGGCTTGCTGCAGCCGCGCCATGAAGGGGGTCTGGTCGGCAAAGCGATGCAGCAACGCGGTCATCCACCAGGAAAAATGCTCGGCACGCCAGACCCGCCGCAGGCACGTGGCGGAGTATGCCGCCAGCAGGTCGTCGCGGCGCTCGCCATAGTGCGCGGCCAACGCGCGCGCCAGCGTGCGCACGTCGGCCACGGCCAGGTTCATGCCCTTGGCGCCGGTGGGCGGCACGATATGAGCGGCATCGCCGGCCAGGAACAGCCGGCCGTATTGCATGGGCTCCACCACGTGGCTGCGCATGGGCGTTACGCCCTTCTGCAGCACGGGGCCCTCGTTGAGCCGCCAGCCGTCGCCGGTCTCCAGGCGGGCGTGCAGTTCCTGCCAGATCCGCGCGTCGGGCCACTGGGCGAGATCCTCGTCGGGCCGGCATTGCAGGTAGAGCCGCGTGATCTGCGGCGAGCGCATCGAAAACAGCGCGAAGCCGCGCGCATGGCTGGCGTAGATCAGTTCCTGCGCGGCGGGCGCGGCCTCGGCCAGGATGCCCAGCCACGCAAACGGATAGCGCCGCTCGAACACCTGCAGCGCAGCCGGCGGAATTGCCTCGCGCGAGACCCCATGAAAGCCATCGCAGCCGGCGATGAAATCGCAATGCAGCGTGTGGCGCTTGCCGCCGTGGGTGAACGTGACGCTGGGCTTGCTGCTGTCAACGCCATGCAGGGCCACGCCGCTGGCCTCGAACAAGATGGGCGCGCCATCCGCCAAGCGCGCGGCGATCAGGTCCTTGACCACTTCGTGCTGGCCATACACGGTAATGGCGCGGCCGCCGGTTGGCCCGGACAGGTCGATGTGGTGCCGGACCCCGTCGAACAACAGGTCGATGCCATGGTGGCGCAGGCCCTGGCGCTGCAGGCGCTCGCCCACGCCGGATGCCACCAGCAGGTCGACGGTCCCCTGCTCCAGCACGCCCGCCCGGATGCGTCCTTCCACATGCTGGCGGCTGCGGTCCTCGATGACCACGGCATCGACACCGGCGCGGCGCAGCAGATGGCCCAGCAGCAGGCCTGCCGGCCCGGCGCCGATGATCGCGACCTGGGTGCGCATCGTGGTCTCCCGTCCCCCGTTTTTCGTTGCCTGCGTGGCCCGCCGGATGGGCCGTGGCGGCAGCGCCCGGCCTCTGGTGCTGGGCATTGTCAGACGCGCCACTTCATTTTGCAATCGGGGGTTCTTGCGATACGGCGCAGGCGGCTGCCAGGAATGCGGCGACGCTCAGGGCGGGAGGATCGCCACGTACGCCAGGCCAGCGGACAGCGTCAGGCACAGGGGAGAATAGACCCGCGTATCCAGCCAGGCAAACGAAGAGCCGGTGATGCGCTTGAAGAAGCCAACCAGCCGAAAATCGCCCACTGCCCTGGCCAGCATGGCCAGCGCGACCAGGCCGATGGCCCATTGCAGGACCGGCCCGGTGCAAGGCGCCGTGGCCAGCCCGGCGCGCGCGCCCACCATCAGGGCCACCACCGCCAGGCCGACGGCAACCAGCAGCGTGCCCGTGCGCGAGGGCGTGAAGGCGGGCACCATCGCGCTCGCCGTTGCCGGTGGCGCAATGTCGCCGGCGGCTACCTTGCGCGGCACACGGGGAACAGCGGCATCCTTTGCCAGGCGCCCGCCCAGCGCCCAGTAGACATGCACACCGGCAAGCAAGAAGTAGGTGCAGGCGACCAGCAGAGCGACCATGGCGGCAGGTTTCCTATCTGTGAGAATATGATCCGGATCGAGGCAACAGCTTAAGCTAGCCGGGCCGCTGCGCGGCGCGCAGTGACTAAATGCCGCAGCCCCGGCCGCCAGGTTCCGGGCCCACCAGCAAGGAGATCGTCATGTCATCCGATAGACGCAGTTTTCTTGGCCACGGCGCGCGCCTTGCCGCCGCACTTAGCCTGTCCTGCGGCGCCTGGCCCGCCAGCACGCTCGCGGCGCCGCCCGCTGCCGGGCCATTGCGCCGGGCACTGCCCGGCGGCCACGAAACCCTGCCGGTGATCGGCATGGGCACGGCCAATACCTTCAACGTGGGAACCGAACGCGCCGAACGCGCCCCGCTGGCCGAGGTCCTGGCCTTGCTGCTGCAAACGTCCGGCCCGGTGATCGACACCGCGCCCAGCTATGGCAGCGCGCAAGGCGTCACCGGCGAGCTGCTGCGCGACGCCAATGCCCGCAGCAAAGTCTTCCTGGCCACCAAGATATCCAGCCCGGCCGGCGGCGCGGCGCAGGCGCAATGGACACAGTCGCTGCGCGACCTGCATAGCGATACCGTGGATCTGCTACAGGTCCACAACCTGATCGACTGGCGCGACAACCTGCGCTTTGCGCGCCAACTGAAGGATCAGGGCAAGACGCGCTATGTCGGCATCACCCACTACCGCGAGGACGCGCATGAGGCGCTGGCGCAGATCGTGCGCAGCGAACGCCTGGATTTTGTGCAGCTGAACTATTCCCTGGCCGAGCGCAATGCCGAACGCGCGCTGCTGCCGCTGTGCCAGGAGCGCGGCGTGGCCGTGCTGGTCAATCGCCCGTTCCAGGACGGGCGCCTGTTCCGCGCAGTCAAGGACCGGCCGCTGCCGCCCTGGGCCGGCGAGATCGACTGCGCGTCCTGGGGCCAGATCTTCCTGAAATTCATTGTCAGCCACCCCGCGGTGACGGCAGCGATCCCAGCCACCTCCAAGCCCCGCAACATGCAGGACAACCTTGGCGCGGGCCTTGGCCGCATGCCCGATGCGCGCCAGCGCGAGCGCATTGCCGCGCTGCTGGCCGCCTGAACCCATCATGGCAGACCCCATAAACTCCGCGGACCCCAGGCAGGCCACCCGGCACGGGCTTGGCATCCAGCCCGGTGAAGGCAACGCCGTCGCGGCTGGCTTTCTGTTCTTCTTCTGCCTGTTCGCCAGCTACTTCATGCTGCGCCCGGTGCGAGAGACCATGGGCATTGCCGGCGGCGTGCAAAACCTGCAATGGCTGTTCACCGCCACCTTCGTGGTCATGCTGGTGGCCATTCCCTTCTATGGCTTGTGCAGCGCGCGGCTGCCCCGCCGGCGTTTCGTGCCCTGGGTCTATGCGTTCTTTATTGCCAACCTGCTGGGTTTTGCCGTGGCCACGCGTGGCGCGCCGGACAACATCTGGCTGGCGCGCGTGTTTTACGTCTGGCTATCGGTGTTCAACCTGTTCGTGGTGTCGGTGGCGTGGAGCCTGATGGCGGACGTGTTCCGCCCCGGCCAGGCGCGCCGGCTGTTCGGCCTGCTGGCCGCCGGCGCCAGCGCGGGCGGCCTGGCTGGCCCGCTGCTGGGCGGCTGGCTGGTGACGCGCATCGGCCTGACCGGGCTGATGGTGCTGTCGGCCGCGCTGCTCGCGGCCACGCTGCCCGGCGTGGGCTACCTGTTCGGCTGGCGCAAGCGCGCCGGCGCGGGCGTGCCGGTGACGGACGATCCGGTGCCGGCGCAAGACCCGGCCCGACCCATCGGAGGCGGGCTCTGGGCAGGGCTGACGCTGGTGGCGCGGTCCCGTTACCTGCTTGGCATCAGTCTGTTCGTGATCCTGCTGGCCACGGCCAGTACTTTCCTCTACTTCGAGCAGGCCAGGCTGATGGCGCAGACCTTTCCCAGCCGCACGCAGCAGACGCAGGTGTTCAGCGCCATCGATGCCATCGTGCAGGCGCTGACCATCCTGGTGCAGGTGCTCCTGTCGGGGCGCATCGCCAGGCGCTATGGCGTGACCTCCCTGCTCACGGCGGTGCCGCTGGCGGTGGCGGCTGGCTTCCTGGTGCTGGCGCTGTGGCCCACCTTCGGCGTGCTGGCCGGGGTGATGATCCTGCGCCGCGTGGGGGAATACGCCTTGCTGCGCCCGGGGCGGGAGATGCTGTTTACCGTGGTGGATGCCGAGACCAAGTACAAGGCGAAGAATGTGATCGACACCGCCGTCTATCGCGCCGGCGATGCCGTGAGTGCCTGGTTCAAGACCGCCATCGATGCGCTTTCCGGCCACCCGGCCGTGGTGGCGTTCACCGGCGCCGCGCTGGCGCTGGGATGGGCGTGGCTGGGATGGTGGCTTGGCCGGCAGCATGAAGGCCAGGCCGGGAACGCGCCGGCGGCGGCCCGCGTCGGGATGACGCCGGTGCCGCGTGATGGCAGCGGCGCTTAAGTAGCGCTAGTTGATGCAGGGAGCTACAAACACGATACGCGAATCAGGCTTTGTCCTACACCGCATCCACCGTCACAGTGCGGATAATTGTGACTGTTGTGACGGATTATTTTTTGAGGAGTACTGATGAAACCCGGAATTCCAAGCCTCAAGGCAGTCGCGCTGGCAGCCGCCCTTGCCCTGGGCGGCATCGCCCACGCCCAGCTTGCACCGCCCCAGCCGCAGCAGCCACAGGGCGAGCGGGCCACGGCAACGCCCATGCCGGCCCAGCCTGCGCGCCACAAGAAGCATAAGCACAAGCACCATCACAAGAAGGCGCCGCCGCCGGCCGCCCCGGGCGCAGACGCCGCGCCGCCGCCTCCGGCCCCGCAATCGCCCCCGCCGCCGCCGCGTCCCGCCCCCTGATCGGCGTGATCACGGTGGTATTGGCGTTACATCTGCTAACCGCGCCAATCTATTCCGCAGACGCCTGCCCCTTAAGATGACGTCATGGTCAGCCGCCCCCGCTGGCCGTCTCAAGGAGTCAGTCATGCGCAACACCCATCGTGCCACCCGCGCCATCGGCGCGGGCCTCATCGCCGCCGCGCTGCTGGCCGCAGGACCTGCCTCTGCACGCGACCGCTACCACGATGGCGGCTACCACGGCGGTGGCGGTTCCGCCGGCGCAGTAGCACTGGCCATCGGCGCCTTGGTCGGGCTGGCAGTCGTCGGTACCGCCGTGGCCAGCCAGCCGGTCGTGGTAGCCGCGCCGCCCCAGCCGGCATATGGCCCCCCGCCGGGATACTGCTATCGGGATTACGATCGCGCGTACGTGCCATGCGCGCCGCAGCCGGCGCCCTATTACTATCAGCAGGCGCCGCAGCCGCAATACCAGGGGTACCAGGGGTATCAAGGGTACTGAGCGCGGTTACCCCCAAGCACCGCACCAATCCCCCATCGTCACCATCTCCCGGATCGCCTGCCCGGTGCGTAGCCGGCCGAAGCCATCATTGATGCCTTCGAGCCCGAGCGTGCCGGTCAGCATACGGTCCACCGGCAGCTTGCCCTGGCGGCATGGCGCGATCTACGCGCGAGGCGCCCGCCGTCAGCGCGCCCAGCACGGCCCGCTTCATCGGCAGCTCGCACAGTACCACCGGGACCAGGGCCACAGGGCCCCTTGGCAAAGCATCGAATTTTCATTCAATGAAAATCTATAGCCTTTGTTTGACCTGCAAACCGGCTAATGCATAAGATCACCAAAAAGAAATTTCATTAAACGAAATGCTGTGGCGCACCCGCGCACACGGCAAAACCACCGGGCACTGCCGTCACGGCAGCGCCTGCGAGGAGACAACGATGCACCGACGTGCCACCCTGCGCCTGGCGGCCATGGCCTGTGCCGCCCTGTGCGCCCAGCTTGCGCTGCCGGCGCGCGCAGCGGACAACTACCCCGCCAAGCCGCTGCGGCTGGTGGTGCCTTTCACCCCCGGTGGCACCACCGACATCCTCGCGCGCCTGGTGGCGCAGAAACTGGGCGAGGCGCTGGGACAAACCGTGGTGGTGGACAACCGGCCCGGCGCCGGCGGCAACATCGGCGCCGAGGCCGTGGCCAAGGCCGCCCCGGACGGCTACACGCTGCTGATGGGCACGCTCGGCACCCAGGTCACCAACCAGTTCATCTATGCGCGCATGCCTTACGACTCGGCCAAGGACTTCGCGCCGGTGACGCTGGTCGCCAACTCGCCCAATGTGCTGCTGACCAATGCCACGCTGCCGGTCAAATCCGTGGCCGAACTCATCGCGCTGGCCAGGCAGCGGCCCGGCGGCCTCAACTACGCCTCCACCAGTACCGGCGGCTCGCCGCACCTGTCCGGCGAATTGCTCGACAGCATGGCCGGCGTGAAGATGCAACACGTGCCGTACAAGGGCGCGGCGCCCGCCATGACCGACCTGCTGGCGGGCCAGGTCAACCTCATGTTCGACAACCTGCCCTCGGCGCTGGCGCAAATCCAGGCCGGCAAGGTGCGCGCGCTGGCGGTGACCAGCCCTCAGCGTTCTCCCATCCTGCCGGATGTGCCCACCGTGGCGGAATCCGGCCTGCCCGGCTACGTGGTGAACTCGTGGTTCGGCCTGCTGGCCCCGGCCGGCACGCCACCCGCGCTGGTGGCGCGCCTGCAGCAAGCGGTGGCCAAGGTGCTGGCCACGCCCGAGGTCAAGCAGCGCATCGAGCAGCTTGGCGCGGTGCCCGGCGGCGACTCGCCTGCCGCCTTTGCCGCGGTGATCCGCGCCGATACCGAGAAATGGGCGCGCGTGATCAAGAGCGCAGGCATCCAGGCCCAGTAAGCCCAAGATTCCACGCAAAACGACAAACCAAGGATCCCGTCATGGCAACCAAGACCCTGCGCATTGGCTCAGGCTCCGGCTGGTGGGGCGACCGCGTCGAACCCGCGGCCCTGAGCGCGCAGCACGGCAAGCTCGATTTCCTCTGCTTCGAAACCATGGCCGAGGCCACCGTCTGCGCCGCGCAGGTGCGAAAACGCCGCGACCCCGCCTTCGAAGGCTACGACACCTACCTCGACGAGCGCATGCGCGCCGTGCTGCCGCACTGCATCGCCAACGGCACGCGCATCGTGAGCAACCAGGGCTGGATCAATCCGCTGGGCGCGGCGCGGCGCATCGCGCAGCTGTGCGCAGAGCTCGGCCTGCCCGGCGTGAAGATCGCGGCGATCACCACCACCGACCTGACCGGCACCATCTGCGACCAGCAACTGGAGATCCTGGAGACCGGCGCGCCCATCGCCACCCTGCGCGGCTCGCTGATCTCGGCCGAGCCATATGAGGGTGCGGAGCCGATCGTGCGCGCGCTGCAAGCCGGCGCGCAAATCGTGGTGACGGGCCGCGTGGCCGATCCCTCCCTGTTTCTCGCGCCGATGATGCATGCGTTCGGATGGCAGCCTGAAGATACCGAGCTGCTCGCGCGCGGCAGCGCCATCGGCCATTTGCTGGAATGCGGCGCACAGGTGACCGGCGGCTATTTTGGCGACCCGGGCTACAAGGACGTGCCCGAGCCGTGGAACCTCGCCTTCCCGATTGCCGAGGTGGACGCGAGCGGCACGGCCGTGATTTCCAAGGTGGCAGGCACCGGCGGCCGCATCGACCTGCAGACCGTCAAGGAGCAGATGTTCTACGAGGTGCACGACCCGCGCCGCTACATCACGCCGGACGTGGTGGTGGACTTCACCACGGCGCAGCTGGAGCAGGTTGCGCCCGACCAGGTGCGCGTGAGCGGCATCAGCGGATCGCCGCGCACGCCCACGCTCAAGGTCTCGCTTGGTTGCACGGAGGGCTTTATCGGCGAGGACATGTTCTTCTACGCCGGCCCCGGCTGCCTGGAAAAAGCGCAGCTGGCCAAGACCATCCTGGCGCACCGGTTCCAGCTGGCCGGGCTGGACGCGCAAGCGCTGCGCATCGACTTCCTCGGCGTCAACGCCATCCACGGCGAGGCCTCCCCGGCGCCGGCCTGTGAGCCCAACGAGATCGCCGTGCGCGTGGCCGCGCGCACCCTCACCCGCGCGCAAGCCGCCAAGGTCGGCCGCGAGATCGACAGCATGGCCGTGTGCGGCCTGGCCTCCACCGGCAAGCGCGTGCCGCACCAGGAGCGCACGCGCGAGATCATCGGCGTGTGGTCGGCCTTGGTGCCGCGCGCGCAGGTCAGTTCCGAGATCCATTTCCTTTGATCCATTTCCTTTGATCCGCTGCGAGGCACATCCCATGAAAGTTCTGCTAAGGCGCGTGGCACATACGCGGTCCGGCGACAAGGGCGATATCTCGAACACCTCGGTGATCGCCTACGACGCCGCGTTCTACCCGTATCTCAAGGCGCAACTCACCGCCCAAGCCTTCAAGAGCCTGTATGGCGGCGTGGTCGCCGGCAAGGTCGAGCGCTTCGAAGCCGATGGCTTGCAAGTGCTCAACTTCGTCGCGCATGGCGCACTGGGAGGCGGCGTGTCGCGCAGCCTGGCGCTGGACAACTACGGCAAGGCGCTAGGCAGCGCGGTGCTGCGATTCGAGGTGGAGGTGCCGCAGGCCTTGGCCCCGTTGTTGCGCGGACCGGCGTAGGCCGGCCTCTCCGGCTGGGTTCCTTGAAAAACTTGCGATCCGCAACTATTATGGTTGCGATACGCAACCAATGGAACCACCATGGATATCGTCGAGCCCCTGCCCGAGTCGCGTGATGCCACGATCGCCGCGCTCAGGGTGTTCTCCAGAAAGCTGGTCCGCGAGCTCGGCTTCATGCGGACCACGCTGGCCGATAGCCAGCTTGCGCCCTCCGCGGTGCACGCCATCATCGAGATCGGGCTGGCGCCGGGGCTGCAGGCGCGGGATCTGGCCAGTATCCTGCGGCTGGACAAGTCCAATACAAGCCGGCAGCTCGCCAAGCTCGAATCGTTGGGTCTCGTCGTCCGCACGGCCGCGACCGATGATGCTCGCTCGTCCCATCTGAACCTGACCGACGCCGGCAGGCACTTGCACCACCAGATCGATGGCTTTGCCACGGAACAGGTCTCCAGCGCATTGCGGCGGCTGACCCCGGCCGACCAGCAAGCGCTGGTCCGGTCCCTGTCGATCTATGCGGATGCGCTTGCCGCGGACAACGCGCAAAAGACCACCGGGGACGATGCCGGCGCGGGCAGCGGGATCCAGGAAGGCTACCGGCCGGGCTGCATCGGCGACATCGCCAGCCTGCATGCCCGCTTCTATTCGCAACTGGTGGGCTTCGGCAGCTTCTTCGAAAACAAGGTGGCCACCGAGCTGGCTGGTTTCGCGACCAGCCTGCCATCGCCGGACAGGCAACTGTGGCTGTGCCTGGAAGGCGGCCGGTCGCTGGCCAGCATCGCCATCGATGGCGAACCGGACGGGATTGCCCACCTGCGCTGGTTTATCGTCGACAACGCCTTGCGCGGCACCGGCGTCGGACGCCAGTTGCTGGAACGCGCGCTGGATTTCGCGGATGCACGC
The DNA here is from genome assembly GCF_058801495.1 of Cupriavidus sp. GW822-FHT03E04. Classification (NCBI taxonomy): domain Bacteria; kingdom Pseudomonadati; phylum Pseudomonadota; class Betaproteobacteria; order Burkholderiales; family Burkholderiaceae; genus Cupriavidus; species Cupriavidus sp. GW822-FHT03E04. The sequence continues at coordinate 25,953 of NZ_JBXANI010000015.1, read as the reverse complement.
TACAGGCAAACCTACCTGTGGACGTTCAAGGGCCTCGACGCGGCGCGCCATCTCTATGAGTCCCACGGGTTTCAACTTGCGCAGGAGGCGCCAGGCGAGCAATGGGGGGCTGCCGTGACGGAGCAGCGCTTTGTGCGCAATGCCGCCAAGCGATGAGCTTGATGTCCGACCATTGCCGCAGCGATGCTGAGCGGCCGGCTTACCAGCTTACTCGCGCCCGGCCAGCTCCAGCGCAAACACAATGCGCTGCAGCCACTTTGCGGCCTGAACATCCATGTGGCCAAAGTGGCAGCCAAAATGATGGTGCGCCTCATCGCCGCGCCAGGCCTTTCGATGCCGCACCACCTGTAATGCCAGGTTCAGCCCGCCCAGCTCGCCAAGGTCCAGATGGCATTCAGCGATCCAGGTCCCGACCGGCAAGCGCTGCGGGCCGACACTGCGGGAGCGCAAGCCCACGCCGGACACCGACACGTCGGCGACTTCCATCTCCACGAGCTGGCCGTCGCTTAACAGGACCTGGCAGCGGCACTGTTTTTCCTCGTGCGGGCGGACGCGGAAATGCCTGCGGCGCGGGACTTGATAGATCCCGGTTGGGTAAGGGACGAGAAACGCCGGTCCGCCGTCGAAACGGGTGACGGCGGCAGAAGCGATGCGAAACTGGAACGTGATGTCGCCCATCGACGCCGAAGCCGCCATATCGCTGGCGTTCAGGATTGCCTCCAGCTCCACGCCATTGCGGCACCACGCGAGCACGCAGGTGTCTTTGGATGGATCGATAAACAGAAAGCTCGAAGCCACCCGGCACTGCTGCGCAGGATGGAGATGGAGCCGGATGCGCTTGCGAACCAGATCCTGCAGGATCTCAAGTACCTGGTCCGGATCGCTGATCCGCTCGACATCGCCGTTTGCCGCCGATGGAAACGGCAAGGACGTGCCTATGGCTGCCGAAGCCATGGTGATGGTGCCGGGTGGCCCAGGAGCATTGCCGCGCGCGCGCTACGATTCATCGCAACTAACTCATTCAAGACATTGGATATTGGATCGGACAACGCTGCGCGCATCCAGCTTCGAGGCTGCACTTTCCCGCTTTGTAACATTCTTTTATTCGTTTACTCGTTTGCATGCCGACGGCTCTAACGGCATTGCGAGCACGTTCTTTAGGCATCCGTCGCGCTCTCGCCCGGACTAAAGATTGGCAGATTCCTGCCGTTAGGCAACGTTTAGCAGCCATGCTTGCGGCCGCCTTTGCCTGTCAGCCACACCAGCCCATGAATAGACTTGATCCCGCTTCGATAGACCCGCCGTCACCGGATGGATACCAGCACGCGCTTGCGGATGAGATCCACGACATGCTGGATGTCCTGGCTACGCAGGAGCGCTACCTCGACTTGCGCTTGCCGGATGGGCGCACCTTGCGCTCGCGGGTATTGTTCGTGGATGTCGCAGCGCGCCAGTTTACGCTTGAGGGATGCGAGAACGAATCTGACAACCAGGCGGTATTGGCCAGCGCACAGAGCGAGCTTTCGACCGTGCTCGACGATGTCTCGGTCACGCTTGCCCTGGGCGCCGCGAAGCGCTGCGTGTTCGCCGGTGCTACCGCATTCGCCGTGCCGCTCCCGGAGATGCTGTCCCAGGTGCAGCGGCGGCGCGACTACCGGGCAGAGACGCTGGACTACAACTACACGTTCGAGGCCCCGTTGCCTGACGGCACCGCACTCGTCCTGGACATTGCCGACTTATCGGCTTCCGGCGTGGGATTGCGCTCGCGCACGCCAGGGACAACTGCACTGGCCGTCGGGGCGGTGCTCCCCAGAGGCATCCTCAGCTTTGGCTCGCTGGCCAGGCTCGAAGTCAGCGTGCGCGTGGTGCGTTACCAACTGGTGAATACAGCCGATGATGTGGTACACCACTACGGCTGCGAATTCGTCGCGTTCGATCAGGCTGCCTTGCTCGCCTGAGCCCCCCTCCCGGAGCCATCCATGTACCACTCACATCGCGTCTTCGGCGCCCTGCTGCTTTCGATGTTCTCGCTGACGGCAACGGCGCGCGACTCCCTGTGCACGAAGGACGAACAAGTTGCGTTCTCCTGCACCGTCAAGGGCAACAAGCTTGTATCACTCTGCGCCTCGCCGGACCTGTCCAAAACCAAGGGGTATGTGCAGTACCGCTTTGGCAAGAAGGGCGCCGTCGAACTGGCGTACCCGAAACTCACGGATGATCCGCGCAAGCACTTCCGCTGGGGTGTCACGGCTTACTCAGGCGGCGGCACCGATTACTTCAGGTTCTCCAACGGCGGCTACGACTATGTAGTCTATGCTGGCAGCGGCAAGGGCTGGGAGAAGGAAGGGCTGGTCGTGGAGAAAGACCAGAAGCGCATCGCCAGCCTGCCTTGTCGCGATGGCGGGCTGGGTCCCGATAACTGGGCGGTGATGTATTCCGCAGGCTTGCCGGAACTGGACCAGGGCAAGCCGGCGGAACAGTTCGACATGCCTTGAGGCACGCCGGCGCAGAGACGCGCCGCGCAGACGCACTATTGCACTATTGCACTATTGCACTATTGCACTATTGCACTATTGCACTAGTCTCCCAGCGCCCGGCGCGCCCATGCGCCCGTGATACGCCGCGCCTCCTCCTTTAGCCGGCGCGCCATCTTCGCCTCGCGAGACAAGATCCGCTCGCTCAGTGCCGCCACGCTCAACGCGCCCAGCGGGCGGCCCTCGTAGTCAAGCAGCGGCACGGCGATGCCGCCCATCTTGTCGACCACCCAATCCAGGAACAAGGCATAGCCGCGCGCACGGGCGGCCTCGATCTGCTCGCCGATCACCTCGGCAGTGAGGCGCGGGTAACGCGCGCGCTGCGCCTTGCCAAGCCGGGTCCGCGCGGTGCGCTCGGCTTCCGGCATCCAGGCGAGCACCGCCAGGCTGCCTGCGCCCACCCCGAGCGGGCGGCGTGTGCCGATCTCGACATAGTTGGCGCGGATCGGGAATGTGCCCAGCTCGATATCCGCCACCACCGATTCGCCCCGGCTGGCCAGCGTCAGCACGGCGGTATCCTCGAACTCCTCCACCAGCCGCTCCAGGCTCGGCCGCGCCAGCGCGCGCAGGTCGACCCGGCGCTGGGCCACGTCAGCCAGCTGGAATATCTCCGGGCCAATGCCAAAGCGCCGGCTGGCATCGCGAGTGACAAAGCCTTCGGCCACCAGCAACTCCAGCAGGCGCGACGCGGTGGCCGGGTCCAGCCCGGTGGCGCGCGCCACGTCGGACAGGCGACGCACTTGCGGGTCGGACAGGGCACGCAGGATCCAGAGGGCGCGTTGCACTGGCGAGGCGCGGGAGGTGCGCTCGGCGTCGTGACTCATGTCCGCTCCTTGCGGGTGGTGGGCGAGGCGGACAGGCAATACGGCAAGGACATTGAGCGTGGGCGGCGGCGCGTGGGTGGAACCGGCATTTAAGCCGTAGCCGCCGCCCCGGTCAACCAACCCGGCCGGCCAACCCCCGTTTTTGGCCAAACAGGGGGCGCCCAGGGCCAAATCCGCCGCTTCGGGCGTCCATGGCCAGCCGGATCGACGTATAGTCTCTGCTGACGAAAGACGCCGCGCCCGGGCTTGTACCGCGCGGCGCGGACTTGCGTCCCCAGACATCGGGCCGGCGCCCTGGCTGCCAGCCACTACCAAGGAAAACCATCATGAAGACCAAAGCCGCCATCGCCTGGAAAGCCGGCGCCCCGCTGACCGTGGAAGAAGTGGACCTGGACGGCCCGCGCGCTGGCGAAGTGCTGGTGGAGATCAAGGCCACGGGTATTTGCCATACCGACTACTACACACTGTCGGGCGCCGACCCGGAGGGCATCTTCCCGGCCATCCTGGGCCACGAAGGCGCCGGCATCGTCACCGACGTGGGCCCGGGCGTGACCTCGCTCAAGCCGGGCGACCACGTGATCCCCCTCTACACGCCGGAATGCCGCCAGTGCAAATTCTGCCTGTCGCGCAAGACCAACCTTTGCCAGGCCATTCGCTCGACCCAGGGCAAGGGCCTGATGCCCGACGGTACCTCGCGCTTTTCCATCGATGGCAAGCCGATCTTCCATTACATGGGCACCTCCACCTTTGCCAACCACATCGTGGTGCCGGAAATCGCGCTGGCCAAGATCCGCCCGGACGCGCCATTCGACAAGGTTTGCTACATCGGCTGCGGCGTGACCACCGGTGTGGGCGCGGTGCTGTTTACCGCCAAGGTGGAAGCCGGTGCCAACGTGGTGGTATTCGGCCTCGGCGGCATCGGCCTGAACGTGATCCAGGCGGCCAAGATGGTGGGCGCGGACAAGATCATCGGCGTGGACCTGAACCCGGGCCGCGAAGCCATGGCACGCAAGTTCGGCATGACGCATTTCATCAACCCGAACGAAGTCGAGAACGTGGTGGACCATATCGTGCAACTGACCGATGGCGGCGCCGACTACTCCTTCGAGTGCATCGGCAACACCAAGGTCATGCGCCAGGCGCTGGAGTGCTGTCACAAGGGCTGGGGCAAGTCCATCATCATCGGCGTGGCCGAGGCCGGCGCGGAAATCTCCACCCGGCCGTTCCAGCTGGTGACCGGGCGCGAATGGAAGGGATCGGCCTTCGGCGGCGCGCGCGGGCGCACCGATGTGCCCAAGATCGTCGACTGGTACATGGAGGGCAAGCTCAACATCGACGACCTGATCACCCACACCCTGCCGCTGGAGCGCATCAACGAGGGCTTCGACCTGATGAAGCGCGGCGAGTCGATCCGCTCGGTCGTGCTGTACTGAGGCCGGCCATGCTCGAGCTTCTCTCCGAGCACGGCTGCTTCGGCGGCGTGCAGCGCTTCTATCGCCATGCATCGGCCACCATCGGCCTGCCGATGCGGTTCTCGGTGTTCCTGCCCGCGCAGGCGCTGGTCCAGCCCGAACAGCGCCTGCCCGCGCTCTTCTACCTGGCCGGCCTGACCTGTACCGAGGAAACCTTCATGGTCAAGGCCGGGGCCCAGCGCTATGCGGCCGAGCACGGCCTGATCCTGGTGGCGCCGGATACCAGCCCGCGCGACACCGGCATTGCTGGCGAGGCCGAGTCGTGGGATTTCGGTGTGGGGGCGGGCTTCTACCTGGACGCCACGCAGGCGCCGTGGAGCCAGTACTGGCGCATGGAAAGCTACGTGACGCAGGAGCTGTTCGACCTGGTCACCACGGTGCTGCCCGCCGATGCGCAGCGCGTTGGCATCTTCGGCCATTCGATGGGCGGGCACGGCGCGCTGGTGCTGGCGCAGCGTCACCCCGGGCGCTTCCGCTCCGTGTCGGCGTTCGCGCCAATCGCCGCGCCCACGCGTTGCCCCTGGGGCGAGAAAGCGTTCAGCCGCTACCTGGGCGAGGATCGCGCCAGCTGGGAACAGTACGATGCCTCGGCGCTGATGGCGCGCCAGGCAAAGGCACCCTTCCCCCGCGGCATCCTGGTCGACCAGGGCCTGGCCGACAAATTCCTCGCCGAGCAGTTGTATCCGGAGGTCTTCGAAGCCGCGTGCGCCGCCATCGGGCAGCCGCTGCTGCTGCGCCGGCACGAGGGCTACGACCACGGCTACTACTTCATCTCCACCTTGATGGAGAACCATATCCGGCACCACGCGGCGCAGCTCTGAAGTGCGCCGCCGGCAGGGGCGCGGCAAGCTGCCGCTCCCCTGCACGCACGAGCCATGTCGACATCGATCCGCGGCGCCGATGGCAACGTACTGACCCAACACGACAATGCCTGGATCGTGACGCGTGTGCAGCAGCGCTGGGGCATTGACCTGCGTTCCTACTCAAAACAAAAAGCCAACCACAGCCGCTCGTCCGGGCCTGGCCTGGCCTGGCCTGGCCTGGCCTGGCGGTACCCATACCATGAGCAACCTGTCCGCCATCGAACTCAAGGCCTTCGTGCCCGCCCGCGATTTCGCGCTCTCCAAGCAGTTCTACCAGGACCTGGGTTTCGTCATGCCGTGGAGCGACGACAGCCTGGCCTACCTGCATCACGGATCGTGCAGCTTCATGCTGCAGAATTTCTACGTCCGGGACCTGGCCGAGAACCTGATGATGCACCTGCTGGTGGAGGACGTCGGGGCCTGGTGGGACAAGGTCAACGCGCAGGACCTCGCCGGGCGCTACGGCGTAAGGCTGGTGCCGCCGCAGGACCAGCCGTGGAAGATGCGGGATTTCGTGCTGCTGGACCCATCCGGGGTGCTGTGGCGTATCGGGCAGAACCTGGAGTAGAACCGCTTCGCTTTGGGCAGGCGGCGCCGCTTGGTAATACGTTGAAACAAGCTGGTGGCCGCTGAAACGGAATCCGTCGGGCGCCGCGTTGCCCGCCGGCACGCCATGCTGCTAGCATCCCCCGGGAACGCGACAACCCCGAAGGACATCACGATGCTCCGCAGCGCCCGCACTTTCCGCCTGATTCCCGTGGCTGCCACGTTGCTGCTCTCCTGCGCCGCCTTTGCGCAAGGCTCGCCCGCCGGCGGCGACGAAGCCATGAACGCGATCCAGAGCAACTTCGCGCGCATGACGCCTTCGCCGCGCACGGTGGACAGCATCAACCAGGAGTTGCGGCAGAACCACGCCGCGCCGGTCGGGACCAGCGGGCGTGGCGGCGGCCGCGGCCGGGGTCGCCAGCGCTCGCAAGACAGCACGCAGAACGGCATCGGCGGCACGGGCGCCGCCGATACGCCGGCGAGCCAGGATCCGGGCCTTCACGCCAATGCGCCCGCCGCGGCCGCATCGCCTGCCACAGGCAATCAGTAACCCTGCGCTATGGCTGCACGGCCCCAAACCGCTCGCGATACTCGCGCGGCGTGATACCTAGCTGGCGCAGGAACGCGCGCCGCAGCCCTTCATCCGACCCGAAGCCCGTGCGCGCCGCAATGGCCTTGAGCGGCAGCTCACCCTGCTCCAGCAGCCGCCGCGCCCCTTCGATGCGCGCCGACTCGATGAACGCCATCGGGCTGGCACCCGCCTCCCGCGCAAACACGCGCCGGAAATTGCGCTCGCTCATCGCCACCCGCCCCGCCATTTCCTCCAGCGTGAAATCGTGCGCCAGGTCGGACAGGATCCAGTCCTGCACCCCGCGAATGCCGGCATGGCTGGTCGCCTGGCTGGCCAGGTGCAGGCTGTACTGCGATTGCCCGCCCGGGCGCTTGAGGTAGACCACCAGCTCGCGTGCCAGGTATAGGGCCAGGTCCCGGCCAAGATCCTCTTCCACCACGGCCAGCGCCAGGTCGATGCCGGCGGTCACCCCGGCGGACGTCCACAGGTTGCCCTGGCGGATGAAGATGGCATCCGCATCCACCTCCACGGCCGGAAAGCGCTGGCGCAGCAGCGTGGCCACGCTCCAGTGCGTGGTGGCGCGGCGCCCGTCCAGCACGCCCGCCGCCGCCAGGAAGAAGGTGCCCGAACACAGCGCAATCAATCGTCCGATGCGTGGCGCCACGGCGCGCGCCCACGGCACGATGCCCTCGGCGTCTCCCATGGCCCGCTCAATGTCGCGCGCGCCGACGATCACCGCGATATCCGGCAGCAGCACGGGATCGAGCCGCGCCGTGGCCTCCAGCGTCATCAGCGTGTCCGAGCGCACCGGGCCGGCCTCCAGCGCCACCACCCGCGTGGCATAGGCCGGTGGCTGCCCGAGCTGGGCCAGCCGCACATTGGCGTAGTCGAACACCGTCATCGGGCCGATCGCCTCCATGGCCTTGAAACCGGGGTACACCACGATATCCACCCGCCTTGGGGCGGCGACTGCCTGCGCTTGCATCGATCTGACCGGAGTGGAAAGCGGCGATCTTAACCCAGCGGGCCATCGGCCACCGCCTCGGTACAAGCATATGCAGCGGCCGCATTAGTCGCTGGGCGTGCAAGCTTGTGCCAACAAATTCGTTCTATTGCAGTGAACCTGTTCTTAGCATGGTGCATATCGTCCACATCCCACCACATCGGGCATACCGCCGCCTAACGAGGAGTGTCATGCATCAAGAGCCAGAGCAACCGTTGGCCGACCACCGTCCCGCGTCCGCGGACAACCCGCGCAGCACCGCCACCCTGAACCGCCGCGGCTGGCTACAGGCAGCCGGCACGCTGGCCGTGGCCAGCGGCATCGCACCCTTTGTCTGGACGTCCCGGGCCAGCGCCGCGGGGCAGCTCAAGCCGATCAAACTGGCCTGGAACGCCAGCGGCGTGTGCCTGGCGCCGGTCGCCGCGGCGGTGAAGGAAGGCATCTTCCGCAACCATGGGCTGGAGGTGGAGCTGATCAACTTCGGCGGCTCCACCGACCAGTTGCTGGAAGCCATTGCGACCAAGAAGGCGGATGCGGGCGTGGGCATGGCGCTGCGCTGGCTCAAGCCGCTGGAACAGGGTTTTGACGTGAAGCTGACCGCCGCCACCCACGGCGGCTGCATGCGGCTGCTCACCCTGCGCAATTCCGGCGTGACCGACCTGAAGAGCCTCAAGGGCAAGACGGTGGCGGTCAGCGACATGGCCAGCCCGGCCAAGAATTTCTTCTCCATCCTGCTGGCCAAGCGCGGCATCGACCCGGTGCGCGACGTGCAGTGGCGCCAATACCCGGCGGACCTGCTCGGCATCGCGCTGGAAAAGGGCGAGGCCCAGGCCGCCGCCGATGGCGATCCGCGCACCTACCTGCTGCGCAAGGAACGCAGCCTGGTCGAGGTGGCCACCAACCTGTCGGATGAATACGCCAACCGCTCCTGCTGCGTGCTGGGGATTCGCGGCAGCCTGCTGCGCGAGGACAAGCCGGCCGCCGCCGCGCTCACGCACGCCGTGCTGCAGGCGCAGGACTGGACGGTAGCCCACCCGGAAGAAACCGCCCGGCATTTTGCCGAGTTCGCCAAGGTGCCGCAGGCCGATGTGGTGGCCATGCTCAAGAGCCACACCCACGGCCACCATCCGGTCGGCGCGGACCTGAAGAAGGAACTGGCGCAATACACGGACGAGCTCAAGCTGGTGTCGGTCATCCGGCCGGGCACCGACTCCAACAAATTCGCGGAGCGCATCTATGCCAACGTTCTCGGCTGAAGGGCAACACGGTGCGCATGGCTTGCAGGATGCGCACGATGATTTCCTGGCCGTGCCCGCGCCCGCCGTGCCGCGCGTCTGGCTGGGTGGCGCGCTGGCCGCGGCGGCCTGGCTGAGCGTGGCGGCCATCGTCAAGTTCTGGCCAGAGCCGGAGGATTGGCCGCTGACCCATGAGACCGCCTCGCTGTTCGCGGGCATTGCCGTGGTGCTGCTGGTGCTGGCCTTCGTGCAGCACCGGCTGGGCGGCATTGGCGCCTCGTTGCGCCGCGCAGGGCCATGGCTGCTGGTGCTGGCGGTGCTGACCTTCATCTGGGAAGTGGTGACCGCCAAGCTCGGGCTGCTGCCGCGCCCCTTCTTCGCGCCGCCGCAGGCGCTTGTCGAAGTCTTTGTCGAAGACTATGCACGGCTGGCGGAGGCGGTGGCGCATTCGTTGCGCCTGCTGGCCACCGGCTACCTGCTGGGTGCGCTGGCGGGCTTCCTGACTGGCGTGTCCATCGGCTGGTCGACCCGCGCGGGCTACTGGGTCCATCCGGTGCTGCGCCTGCTGGGCCCGCTGCCGGCCACGGCCTGGCTGCCGATCGTGTTCTTCGCCTTTCCCAGCAGCGCCAGCGCCGCGACCTTCCTGGTGGCGCTGGCCACTTGGTTCCCGGTCACGGTGCTGACCTGGTCAGGCGTGGCGGCGGTCGACCCGGCGTACTACGACGTGGCGCGCACGCTCGGCGCCAAGGAGCGCTTCCTGGTGCTCAAGGTGGCGGTGCCCGCGGCGCTGCCCAGCGTGTTCGTTGGCTTGTTCATGGGCCTTGGCGCGTCGTTCTCCGTGCTGGTGGTGGCCGAGATGCTGGGCGTCAAGTCCGGGCTGGGCTGGTATCTGCAATGGGCCCAGGGCTGGGCCGCCTACGCCAGCATGTACGGCGCGCTGCTGGTCATGGCGATCATCTTCTCGGGGCTTATCACGCTGCTGTTCCGCTCACGGGATCGCCTGCTGGCATGGCAAAAAGGAGTGGTCAAATGGTAAGCGCCGTGCTCGACAAACCCGCCCAGGCCCAACCTGCGCAAGCCGCCACCGGCAGGGACAGCGCCAGCAACGGCGTGCGCCTGACGATCGACCAGGTGAGCCACCATTTCACGCTGCGCGACCAGGTATTGCCGGTGCTCAGCCGCGTCAGCCTGACGGCCGAGCCGGGCGAATTCGTGGCCCTGCTCGGCCCCAGCGGCTGCGGCAAGTCCACCCTGCTGCGGCTCGTTGCCGGGCTGGAGCCGCCGCGGCGCGGCACGCTGGCAGTGGATGGCGTGCCGATCGGCGGGCCGGACCCGAGCCGGGTGGTGGTGTTCCAGGACCCGACGCTGTACCCGTGGCGCACCGTCTGGGACAACGCCGCACTGGGCCTGGAGGCGCGCGGCTTGCTCGGCAGCCAGCGCGAGCGCGTGGACGATGCGCTGGCGCGCGTCGGCCTGACCGAGTTCGCGCGGGCCTATCCGCGCCAGCTGTCCGGCGGCATGGCGCAACGCGCCGCGCTGGCGCGCGCGCTGGTCAACGAGCCACGCTTGCTGATCCTCGACGAACCGCTGGGCAAGCTCGATTCCCTCACGCGCCTGAGCATGCAGGGCGAACTGGTTTCGCTATGGCAGCGCTCGCGCTTTACCGCGCTGCTGGTCACCCACGACGTGGAAGAAGCACTGCTGCTGGCAACCCGCGTGATCGTGTTCAGCGAACGCCCCGCCCGCATCACGGCGGAAATCAAGATCGATCGCGACTACCCGCGCCACCGCGACGATCCCGAGCTGATCCGGCTGCGCCGCGAGATCCTGGGCCTGCTGGGGCTGGGCCAGGGATGGTAAGCCATGCCCGATGAACTCTGGCATCTGAACGGCACCGGGTGGCTGGGCCCGCATGCGGTGCAAGGGCGCAACCCAGCGCGCGCCCTGCCCCGCATCCCGCCGGCAGCGCTGCGTGCTGCGCGCCGCGCGGCAGGCACCATAGCACTGGCCGCCGGTGCCATGGCCATGCCACTTTGGCTGTTCACGGGTGCACCCTGGCAAGCACAACCGGCCGAGCCCGGCCCACTGCTCCTGCAGGCCCGGACGCGCGGCGAGCTGGTGGTGGGCGTGCACGCTTATCCGCGCCCCACGCCACCGGGCCGGCCCCTGATCGCGGAGCCCGACCCGGGCGAGGCCGCACTGGCCGCCGAGCTCGGCCGCGCGCTGGGCGTACCGGTGCGGCTGCGCCATCTGCCCGTTGCGAGCTTCGGCAACGGTGCCAATACGGATATCGACCTCGCCTTCGGCGCGCCGCAGGACGCCGCACGTCCGCGCGCGGCTGCCGTGCCGGCACCGGCCACGCCGCGCGGCACCTTGCTGACGCTGCGCTACACGCCGGTCAGCCGGCTCGACGCCCTCAATGGCAAGACGGCCTGCGTGAGCGCGGGCAGCCCCTTCCAACCCGCGCTGGCGCGCGCCGGCGCCGTGCTGCGCAGCTATCCCTCCGCGCTGCAGGCACTGCTGGCGTTCCGCCGCGGCGAGTGCGCGGCGGTGGCGGAAGACGCCACGCTGGTCGCCCGGGTGATGCGCTTGCCCGAGTGGCGTTTCTTTACCGCGGCGCCGCTGGTGCTCGACGGCGAGGGCGCGGCGTTGGCGCTGCGCCAGCCGGACGCGCAATCCGCCCGCTACCTGGCGCAATGGCTGGCGCGCTGGCAGCGCGACGGGCGCCTTGCACGGCTGCGCGACGCGGCCGCCGGCGACGCCGCTTTCAACATGATGCTGGTGGAGAGCGGGCTGATTTGCCACTAAGCCCCCGCCAAGCAACACCAAAGACAAAACAGCACAAGCACACGACAGGAGCAACCATGAGCTTGCAGTCCACCGGCACCACCAGCCGGCAGCGGATTTCCCAGTGGCATCGCGAGAACGGCTTTGCCTCAGCCGAGCCGGCCACGCCACTGCCCGACGCGGCCCGCACGCTTGCCTCCGACGAAGCACTGCGTGCCTTGTCCGAACGCTTTGCCGCGCGTGCCGCCGCCCATGACCGCGATGGCAGCTTCGCCTTCGAGAACATCGCCGAGCTCCACCAGCTCGGCCTGCTCGCGCTGACCGTGCCGCGCGCGCTTGGCGGTGCCGGGGCGGGACTCGCCGACGTCCGCCGCATCGTCCATCACGTTGCCGCCGGAGATCCGTCTACCGCGCTGGTGCTGGTGATGCAGATCCTTGGCCACCGCAACCTGGCGCAGGACACGCAATGGCCGGCGCCCGTGCGGGAGCAGGTGCAGCGCAGCGCGGTGGAGCAAGGCGCGCTGATCAACTCGCTGCGCGTGGAGCCCGAGCTGGGGTCTCCCGCGCGCGGCGGCCTGCCGGCCACGGTGGCGTGCCGGCACGGCGATGGCTGGCGCTTGTCCGGCCACAAGATCTACTCCACCGGCATCCCGGCCCTGAGCTGGCTGGCCGTATGGGGACGCACCGATGAGCCGGTCCCGCGCACCGGCGTGTTCCTGGTGCCGCGCGATGCGCCCGGCATCACCGTGGTGCCCACCTGGGACCACCTCGGCATGCGCGCCACCGGCAGCCACGACGTGGTCTTCGACAACACGCCGCTGCCCGCCGCCTACGCGGTCGACCTGCGCCTGCCCGCCGCCTGGGGCGAGCGCTACGACCCGGCCTGGGCCGTGTGGACGTCGACCCTGCTCGGCACGCTTTATGACGCCGTGGCGCGCAGCGCCCGCGACTGGTTCGTGGCATGGCTCAACCTGCGCGCCCCTGGCAGCCTGGGCGCGCCGCTGGCCACCTTGCCGCGCTTCCAGGAAGCGGTGGGCCGCATCGACGCCTGGCTGCTGGCCAACCGCATCCTGCTGGAGCGCTTCAGCGCGGATGCCGATGCCGGCGCACCGGCCAGCGCCAGCGACAGCAACCTGCTCAAGCTCAACGTGACCGACAACGCCATCGCCGCCGTCGAGCTCGCGCTCAGGCACGCCGGCAACCCCGCCCTGTCGCGCGGCAACCCGCTTGAGCGCCACTACCGTAACGTGCTCTGCAGCCGCATCCACACGCCGCAGAACGACGCGATCCTGGCCGGCGCCGGCGCGCAGGCCCTGCACGCGGCGGCCGACATCGCAACCCACGCCGCGGCAGCCACACCGCCCGGCACCCAAGCCTGAGGCCATCATGACCCGACCCGATTCCCAGCCGCGCCGCATCGCCATCGTCGGCGGCGGCATGGCCGGCACCCTGAGCGCCATCCGCCTGCTGCGCGACAGCAGCGCCCCGCTTGCCATCCACCTGTTCGAGCCGCGCGCCGAGCCGGGGCGCGGCCTGGCCTACAGCACGCAGGACCCGGCCCACTACCTGAACGGGCCCGCGCTGAACTTCAGTCTTTATCCCGAAGCGCTGGAGGACTTCTCGCAATGGCTGGTGCGCCACGGGCATGCCAGCGCAGCCGAGGCCGACAATGCCTTCGCCCCGCGCAGCGTCTATGGCGACTACCTGCGAGACACCCTGGCGCGCGCCCTGGCCGGGGCCGCCGGACGCGTCACGCTGGAGCATGTACGCACGGAAATCACCGACGTGACCATCGGCGTGCCGCACCGCGTGCGCGGCGCCGACGGCCGCGCATGGGACGCCGACCACATCGTTCTGGCCACCGGCGTGCAGCAGGCACGGCCAGCGCTGGCGCAAGACGACACACTGGAAACCGACGGCCGCTACATCCCGGATCCCTGGCAACCCGATGCACTGGCCCGGCTCGCAAGCGCGCGCGATATCGCCTTGATCGGCACCAGCCTGACCATGCTCGACGTGGTTGCCACGCTGGAGCGGCTCGGTTTCACCGGCACCTACCACGCGTTCTCGCGGCGCGCGCTGGTGCCCTGGCTGCGCCACAACGCCGGCCCCTGCGACGACTTCCTCGCCGCTGCCGGGCCCGAAGCGCTGGCCGCGCCCACCGCCCGCAGCGTGGTCCGCTGGGTGCGCCACCAGCGCGACAAGCTGGCCACCCAGGGCCTCGACTGGCAAAGCGTGCCGCCCGCGCTGCGCACCTACATCGCCCCGCTGTGGGCAGCCGCCAGCGTGCCGGAGCGCCAACGCTTCCTGCGCCACGTGCGCCCCTTCTGGGACAACCTGCTGCATCGCGCGGCACCGCCCACGCACGCGGTCTTCGAGGCAGTGCGTGCGCAGGGCCGCCTGCATGTGCACGCCGCCCGCGTCACCGCGCTCGAAGCCGTGGCCGGCAAGAATGAAGTGAATAACGCCAACGGCTGGCAACGCGGCCCCGCAGGCAAGGCGGAGAAACACGTCCGGGTGGCTCTGCACCTCTCCCGCGAACTGCAAGCCCCGGCCACGGTGGACGCCGCCATCAACTGCACCGGCGCGGAATACGGCTGGCACGCCGGCAACACCCGGCCGCTGGTGCGCAGCCTGCTGGCGCGCGGCCTGGTCCGGCAAGCGGCAGCCGGCTCCGGCCTGGACGGCGACGCGCACGGCCGCGTATTCGATCGCGGCGGCCGCCTCGTGCCGGGCCTCAGCGCACTGGGCGCGCCGCTGCGCGGGGCGCTGTGGGAATCCGGCACCATCATCGACGTGCGCAACCAGGCGGCAGCGCTGGCGGCGCGGCTGGTGGAGGAACTCGGACTAACGGCCGAGATCGAGGCGCAGGCAGCCTAGCAGGCTGGTGGGCTGGTGGGCTGGCATCCGGCCAAAGGGCAGGCGCACCCTGAAAGCGGCAACGCTTGCCAAGCGCACCCGCCGTTGGCATATAATCTCGCCCGGGCGCTGGCAGGGCGCCCGCTCCCGCAAAAGCCAGCGCACCTGCCTGCCCGTACCGTACGGCGCCGAGCGATCCAGCCCGGCACCGCCAGTTCGTTGCAAGAACCACACCGTTGACCTTTTTTGCCGCCGCGGGAAACGGCATTGCAAAGGACATGACATGTGGCTCACAACGCTCAACACACCAGCTCGCGCCCCCAATAGCGACTTCCTGCGCCGCCATGCACGCAGGCTGCTGCGCCAGCTCCACGCCGAACAAGCCATGCAGGCGCTACCGGTAATCCGGCGCATCCACCGCGCGCAGGTACGCACGCAAAGCGTCGCGGAACTCTACCGGCTGCGCCACACCCTGCAGCTCAAGCATTGCCTGCAACTGCTGGCGGCCGAACTGGGCTACGCCAGCTGGTCCGCATGCAAACGCGACATCGACGGCCGGCCCGCCAGGGTACTGGACCGCTACCGCCTCGACCTTGGACAGTTCGGCGACTACCAGCAACTCTGGTTCGCCGACCGGCAAGGCGCCCAGGCATGGCAAGCCTCCAACGGCGGTTACGTGGTGGCGTATGGCGAGCAAGCGGCGGTACTGCTGACTGGCAACGCCATGCCGGCGATGCGCGACTGACCGCGGGGCCGTATGGGGCGCCTCGGGGCACCTCCGGGCACCTCGGCGCCTACTTCGCCGCCGGGCGCCTTGCCAGCTGACGGTAGCGCGTCAGCGCCCATAGCGGGAAGTAGGCGGTGTAGCCGTGGTACTTCAGGTAGTAGATGCGGGGGAAGCCCGGCGCATTGTGCGACGGATGCTGCCAAAGGCCGCTGCCAGCCTGGCAGTCCAGCAGGTAAGCAATGCCCCTGCGCACTGCGGGCGTATCCACCTCGCCCACGGCGAAGAGGGCCAGCAACGCCCAGGCGGTGCTGTTGGGCGTGCTCTCGCCCCCATTGGTGCCGGCCAGCGAGCCATCGAAGTAGCTATCGTTGGTCTCGCCCCATCCACCGTCGGCGTGCTGGCAGCGTAGCAGCCAGTCGACTGCCTTGCGGATATAGGGCTGGCGCACGTCCTCGCCCACCAGCGCCAGGCCCGCCAGCACGCTCCAGGTGCCATAGATATAGTTGCTGCCCCAGCGTCCCCACCAGGCGCCGTCGGCGCGTTGCGTGCGGCGCAGATAGGCCACGCAGCGCTCGACGGCGTCGGCGTGCGCTTCGCGGTTTCCGCTCAGGCCGATGCATAGTAGCACACGCCCGGAAACGTCCTCGGTGGGCGGATCCAGCAGGGCGCCGTGGTCGGCGAAGGGGATGCGGTTCAGGTAATCGCGATCGCAATTGGCATCGAAGGCGCCAAAGCCGCCATTGCGCGATTGCAGGCCTACCATCCATTTCACGGCGCTCGCGACCGCGTCCTGGTAGCGCTCGGGCTGGCCGATCCGGCGCGCGTGCACGGCCAGCATGGCGGCTACCACGGCGCTGTCGTCGATGTCCGGGTAATGGGCATTGGCGTACTGGAACGCCCAGCCGCCGGGCTGCACGGAGGCCGGCACGTGCTTGCCCCAATCGCCGCGCAGGTCTCGCACCTGCCGCGCTTCCAGCCAGTCGTAGGCGCGCTGCACCGCCTGCTGCGTGCACGCGTCGGTGCCGGCGTGCTGCAAGGCCATGATGCTCCAGGCGGTATCCCACACCGGTGACAGACAGGGCTGGCAATAGGCCGAGCCGTCGGCGCGGCGCACCACGAGCTTGCGGATCGCGGCCAGGCAGGTAACGCGTGCCGGATCGGTCTTTGGCACGCCAAGCAGCGTCATCATCTCGTACCAGTACACCATCGGCGGAAAGATCCCGCCCAGGCCATCCTCGCCGTTCATGCGCTCCACGCACCAGGCTTGCGCCCGGGCGATGGCCCGCCGGCGCACCGCGGCGGGAATCCACGGCTCGATCGTGCGTGCCAACTTGTCGGCCACCAGAAAGGCCTTGCGCATCAGGCCCTCGCGGGAGAAATAGTGCCGCTCGTGCTCGGGCGGCGTGACGAACAGCTCGCTGACCCCGACACGGTGCGGATTGATGGCCTTGGCCCGCAACGAACACAGCACCGTCAGCGGCACCAGCGTGGAGCGCGCCCAGTAGGCCATCTTGTCCAGATGCACCGGCGCCCAGCGCGGGAACAGGATGAGCTCGACCGGTACGAAGGGCGTGGCGCGCCAAGGCACCTGACCGAATGTGGCCAGGAGGATGCGGGTGAAAACATTGGCCTTGGCGGCCCCGCCCTGCGCCAGGATGGCGCGGCGAGCCTGGGCCATGTGCGGGGCATCCGGGTCGTCGCCGGCCGCCTTCAGCGCGAAATAGGCCTTGACGCTGCATGACACGTCGAGCGCGCCGCCGTGGTACTGGTCCCAGCCACCATGACGGTCTTGCCTCTGGATGCTTCGCAGGTAGACCGCCATCGCCGCCTGCAAATCGGCGTCGATTTCGTCCACGAAGTGCATCATCAGGATGTACTCCGCAGTAATGGTGGCATCTGACTCGAGCTCGAAGCACCAGTGGCCGTCGCGATGCTGGTGGCTCAGCAGGGCGTCTCGGGCCGCGTCGATGGCCCGGTGCAAATTCGCGTCGGCGCCCGGCGTGGCCGGCGTGGGCGCGCCGGCGTCCTGCCAGGGGCCAAATTGAGCGCTTGGCTGGGTATTCAGTTGGGTATTCAGTGAGGTACTCAATTGAGCGTTCGATCGTGCGTTCATTGCGGCTGGCACCGCGTCATCTGGTCCAGCTGGCGCAGGACCTCGACCCTCAGCCCGGGTTCCATCGACTGGCTGCCCAGCAGGTCGGCGAGCCACAGCCCGTCAGCAGCCAGGCGGCAAATCATCAGCCTCGCCGCCTCCGCCGCGGGCAGCGGATCGGGGCGCGCGATTTCGGCAATGCGTGGTGCCCAGCGATCGCGTGTATCGGCATCGGTCAGCATCAGCGCCAGCAGCAGATGCAGATAGCTGGCGGCGTCCTCTTTCCGCTCTTCCTGCAACGTCGCCCGCATATAGGCCCGCGCCGCGCGGCCCTCGGCCTGCGTGTCGCTGGCGATCGCAGCGGCCACATCGGTGTTGAAGGTCTCAACCGCATCGTCGAAGAGCGCGTCCAGCAGCGCTTGCTTATTGCGGAAATGATGCTGCAACCCACCCTTGCTGACGCCGGCACGCGCCGCCACCGCATCCAGCGTCACGGCGCGCAGGCCGGATTCGAGGGCGAGCTGCGCCGCAGCGTGCAATAGCTGCGGGCGCAGCACGTCGGGCTGCTTCTTTCGGCGGTGTGCTTGTGTCATGGGCCCGGATCATACCATCCAGACGGATTGTTTTGAATCCGGTTGCACGGCGCGCCAAGAACCCGTTTCAGGATGAAGTCTCCTCGCGCCGGAGCAGCCCCGCCGGCGCCGCTTCGCCGCCGTTCCGGATTGCCAGGGCAAGCGCCAGGGCGAACGCGCAACCAACGCCCGCCCTGCCTCTCACACTCACTGCCTCCGCGTATCCCCAACGACCGGATCCATGCCGCTGCGCTCGATCTCGCCCCGCGCCGCGGGCGAAGCCAGATAGCGAATCAACGCGCGCCCGGCCTCAGGATGCTCCGCCCCCACCGGTACGCCGGCGGCAAATGTCGTGATTTTCTGCAAAGGCTCGGGAATCTTGCCAACAAAGCTGGCACCCTTGACCGGCAGCAGCTCGCTGACCTGCTGCAGCCCGATCTGGTATTCGCCCTGCGCCACCACGCTGCCAACCGGCGTCTTCTCGATCTTGTGGGCTCGGCCCTTGACCTGCGCCTCGATGCCTAGCTTCCTGAACATCTCCGTCTCGACATACACGCCGCTGGCGCTGTCCGAGTAGGCGATGGACCTGGCATCCAGCAGGGTCTTGCGGAATGCGTCGACGGTGCTGATATCCGGCTTGGGCGCGCCCTCGCGCACCGACAGGCCGATGCGCGAATCGGCCAGGTCGACCCGGCTGTCCGGCAGCACCTTGCCTTGCTTGATCAGGTCATCCAGCGCATAGGCCACCATGATCACCACGTCGGCATGCTCGCCGCGCGCGAGCCGGTTGGGAATGGCCTCGGGCGACTTGCCCATCGAGGGGCCCCATGCGGTGGACAGCGTATTGCCGGTGGCCTTCTCGAAGCCCGGGCCGAGCGCCTTGTAGGCCGCGGTAAAGCCGCCCGAATTCATGACCTTGACCTCGTCGGCCAGCGCATTGCCGGCGGCCAGCGCCATGCTGGCCACGCCGGCCAGCATGAGCGCCAGCCATGGCTGCTTGTGTTGCCGAGGGAGATGGGAAGGGGAAACAGGCTTGCGGGCTGCCTTGACGGGGGACGGCACGGCAATGGTCAGCATGGTCGGCGTGGTCATATGCGCTCTCTGTGGGCATTGAAATGGAAATCGGCCTGCCCGCTTCAGTCTCCGCGGCGCAGGCCGACCATTCTATGCAAGCACCGCGCACGGCGATAATGCAATGTTTCTTGGATTTGATCGGTTTTACGCATCAATACCGGCGCTGCCGCCCCCGCCTTGCGCCGATGTGGCCGCGCTCCGGCCACGCCGTGCCACCGCCTGCCCGACCATGTCGTACAGCGCTTGCGCATGCGCCGGCAACGTACGCCCACGGCGGCGCAGGATGCCCAGCGTGCGGGACACGGCAGGATCGCGCAGGGGGACCGCGACCAGCGTGGCGCGCTCGCCACCGGGCAGCGCCAGGCGCGGCACGGCCGCTACCCCCAGCCCGGCCTCCACCAGCGCGAGCACGCTGCTGACATGGCGCACTTCGTAGAAGGCGGCCGGCCGCAGCGGCAGCTCGGCCAGGGCAAGATCCAGCATCAGCCGGTTGCCGCTCGACTTGGCTAACGCTACCAGCGTGTGGGCGCCAAGTTCAGCCCATTTCACCGAGCGGCGCCGGGCCAGCGGATGGTCGTGTCGGCAAGCCAGCACGAAAGGATCGCGCAGCAAGGGCTCGAACAGCAGGTCGGCCTCCTGCGTGCCGATGAAGTTCAGGCCAAAGTCCGCCTCGCCGCTGGCCACGCTGTGCAAGACGACGTTGGCGCCTTCGTCCACCATCTTGACGCGGACGTTGGGGAATTGCGCATGAAAACGCGCGATCACCGCCGGCAGGAAGTAATGCGCCGCCGACGGCACGCAGGCAACCGTCACCTCGCCTGAGCGCGTCGCGGCCGCGTCGCCGATGCCCATCAGGGAAGATTCCACTTCCGCCAGCAGCGCGCGCGCCTTGCCGACAAACTCCCGGCCCACCACGGTCAGGGTGACGCGGCGCGTGGTGCGCTCGAACAGCCTGACATTGAGCGCCTGCTCCAGTTTGTCGATACGACGCGACAGGGCCGGCTGCGACAGGCTGAGAGCCTCGGCGGCAGCGCGGAAGCCGCCTTGCTCCACCACGGCCACCATCGCCTGCAGGTCGCCGAGGTCAAATCTGATCGGTTGCATTGTGTTCCAGGCTAGGGCAGTGATGAAGGGATCAGGCAGGCATTGATGCGCCCCGCCGATCAAAGCGTTCCGCCCCGCATTCTAGCCGTCCGGCCCCGGCGCGTCCTCTCGCACCGGCCTCCCGCAGGCGGTTGTCCGACACCCCACGTGCGTAGGTGAATGGGGACAACGCCATTGAGGTATTCTCGCGAGCTTCGCCGCCAGGCCCGGCGAGACTACCCGCCTCACCAAGCCTCATCACGCCCACCCACTGCACCGGAGGAAATTTGCAGATGTCCGACCCGTTCGCCCTGCTAGCCGTTACGACGCTCCTTAGCGTCATGATGCTGGCGATCGTCTGGTCGCTGCGGCGCTGCGGCCAGCCGGGCGTGACGCTGTGGTGGCAAGCCAACCTGACGGCCATGGTCGCGCTGCTGCTGATTACACTGCGTGACAGGATCCCGGATGCGCTATCGATCGTGGTGGCCAACGGCGCGCTGGCTTGGGGGCTGGCATTGTTTCATGCGGGCATCGCCCGCTTCTGCGGGCGGCAGCCACCCTGGCGCGCGATGATCGCCGGCACCCTCGCCGTGGTGGCCGGCGTCGCGACGTGGCGCTATGTATTCAATGATTTCAATACCCGCGTGGTCATCGTCTCGGCATTCCACGCCACATTCTGCGCCTGCGCAGGGTACGTGCTGGTGCGCTACCGCCCGCGCGCTCGCCCGGCCAGCCATTACCTGACCACCGCCGGGTTCGCCTTCTTCCTGTCCGCGGCGCATGCATTGCGGGGCGTGCTGTCCGCGCTCTCGGTCATGGACCACCCTGCCACGACGAGCACGCCCGGATTGAATGCCGCCTTCCTGGTGCTCGGCGCGCTGGCCATGCCGGGCCTCACCATGGGCGCCGTGCTGATGATCCACGACGCCATGGTGCGCCAGCTCGAGGCCGTGGCCAACACGGATTTCCTGACCGGCGTGATGTCGCGCAAGGCGTTCGAGAACGAGGCCGCGCGCGAGCTGGCGCGCGCCGGGCGCGGCGGCCCTCCGCCCGTGCTGCTGATCATCGACATCGACCACTTCAAGGCGGTCAACGACACCTTCGGCCATGCCGCGGGCGACGCCGTGCTGGTGGAGTTCGCGCGCCTGGCCGCCGCCAGCCTGCGCGCGCCTGACAGCATCGGCCGCATGGGCGGCGAGGAATTCGTCGTGCTGCTGCCCGCCAGTTCGCTGGAAGCGGCCCGCCCTGCCGCCGAGCGCATCCGCCTGCTGGCCGAAGGTAGCCGAGTCAGTGGCCCGTTCGGCACCGTGCACTACACGGTCAGCGGCGGCTATGCCCGGTGGCACCCCGGCGAGAGCCTGGCGCAGCTCACCGCGCGCGCCGATACGGCGCTCTACATGGCCAAGCTATCGGGACGCAACCGCATGCTGGCGCATGTGCCTGCCCCGGCAGCAGCCAGCGCGCCCTCCGAACTGGTCACTAGGCACTGACGCTCTAAGCCTGCAACGGCGTGCCCCGGTACGCCCCGGGCCGCAGCCCCGTCCAGCGCCGGAACGCGCGATGGAACGCACCCGGCTCGGCAAAGCCAAGCTCGGCCGCGATTTCCGCCAGCGGACGGCTGGAATGGCTCAGCGCTTCGATGGCCAGGTCGCGCCGCATCTCATCCTTCAGTTGCTGGTAGGTCCCGCCCTCCTCCATCAGCCGGCGCCGTAGCGACGATGACGACATGTGCACGTCGTGCGCCAGGCGGTCGAAGGTGGGCCACTGCTCCGGCGGCTGCGAGCGCAACTGGCGCCGCACGCGCGCCATGATGCTGGTGCGGTCGGTGTATTTCACCACCACGTTGTGCGGTGCGTCGCGCAGGAAGGCCTTGAGGCTGCGCTCGTCCTGGTGCACCGGCTGGTCCAGCCAGGCCGCGTCGAACACCAGCGCCGTGGCCGGCTGGCCGAACGCCAGGTGGCGCGAGTACATCAGGCGGTATTCGGCGCTATAGGCCGGCTCCGGATAGCTGAACGCCGCCAGCAGCACGGGCACCCGCCGGCGCAGCAGCCAGCTCATCAGCCCGTGCAGCATGATCAGCATGGTCTCCTGCGCGAACACGCTCGGCGGCTGGCTTGAGGTGGCCGTGAGCACCAGCGCAGCCCGTGCGCGCTTGCCGGCGCCCGGCTCACCGCCCACGCCTTCGCGCTCCAGCCGCACGCCGATATCGTCCAGCAGCAAGCCGAAGTAACGCACCACCCTCTCCAGCCCCTGCGCCAGCGTCTTGCTGCCCACGATGGCGTGGCACAGCATGGCAAAGCTGCCGCACTTCATGCGGCGCGAGTCCTGGCCAAAGAATTCATCGTCCAGCGCGGCGGCCACCTCCATCCACAGCGCGCTATAGCTTGCCGCTGACACGCGCGCCTGCGGCACCGCCAGCAGCGCGGGCACGATGCCCGCCGCCTGCAGCACCGGCTCCGGCGCGATGCCGCGCGCGCGCAAGCCCGCGGTAGCGTGATGCACGAAGCAGATGGCGACGCTGTGTTTTTCCATGTAAAGGCAAGGATCTGGAACGGATGGCTTGCTGGCCCAGGCTTGCCAGCAGTGGCAAACGAGTTCAGCAAGGTTGGCGGATTCTGGCATAGGAGCGCCTCGCCTGTCTTCCTACACTTGCTGCCAACACTCCCGCCCAGTGCGGGCCACCAGACCGCCAGCCTCACCCGGATCGCGTGCCCCCACGCCAATCCCGGCCCAACCCGAGCCGCCATGCACCACGAATTCAGCGAACAGCAAGCCATGATCCGCGACACCGCTCGCGCCTTCGCCAGCGAGCGCCTGGCGCCCTGCGCCGCCGAGTGGGACCGTGCCGGCCAGTTGCCGCCGGAGGTGGTGGCGGAGATGGGCGCGCTCGGGCTGCTCGGCATGATCGTGCCGGAGGAATGGGGCGGCACGTATACCGACTACATCGCCTACGCGCTGGCCATCGAGGAAATCGCCGCAGGCTGCGCCGCCTGCGCCACCCTGATGAGTGTGCACAACTCGGTGGGCTGCGGCCCGATCCTGCACTACGGCACGCAGGCGCAAAAAGAGCGCTACCTGCCGCGCCTGGCCAGCGGCGAAATCATCGGCGCGTTCTGCCTGACCGAGCCGCAGGCCGGCTCGGAAGCGCACAACCTGCGCACCCGGGCGGGCGCCACGGACAATGGCTGGGTGCTGTCCGGCAGCAAGCAATTCGTCACCAACGGCCAGCGCGCAGGCGTGGCCATCGTGTTTGCCGCCACCGAGCCGGCACAAGGCAAGCGCGGCCTGTCGGCCTTCGTGGTGCCCACCGATACGCCCGGCTTCTCGGTGCACACGCCCGAGCGCAAGATGGGCATCCGCGCCTCCGACACCTGCGCCATCACGCTGGACGACTGCCACGTGCCGCACGACGCGCTGCTCGGCGAACCCGGCGAGGGACTGCGCATTGCCCTGTCAAACCTGGAGGGCGGGCGCATCGGCATTGCCGCGCAGGCACTCGGCATCGCCCGCTCGGCCTTTGAGGCCGCCTGCCGCTACGCTGCCGAGCGCGTGCAGTTTGGCCGCCCGCTGCGCGAGCATGCGCCCATTGCTAACATGCTGGCCGACATGGCCACCGAGCTCAACGCGGCACGCCTGCTGGTGCACCGCGCCGCGCACATGCGCACGGCCGGCCAGCCCTGCCTGTCGGAAGCCTCGCAGGCCAAGCTCTATGCCTCCGAGCTGGCCGAGCGCGTGTGCTCCAAGGCGCTGCAGATCCATGGCGGCTACGGCTACCTGGAAGACTACCCGGTCGAGCGCCATTACCGCGACGCCCGCATTACGCAGATCTACGAAGGCACCAGCGAGATCCAGCGCATGCTGATCGCCCGCACCCTTTGAGCTGCTTGCCCGACGACTTGCCTGACCACTTGCCCGAACACCTTCCTGTCTTGCACCACCCACACTTAGAACCGACGGAGACCACCCCATGAGTGCCCAGAACCCCAACGCCGCCGTGCCCACCGTCAAGCTGTTGATCAACGGCGAGTGGGTGGAGTCCGCTGCCACCGAATTCCGCCCCGTGGTCAATCCGGCCACCCAGCAGGTGCTGGCGCAGGTGCCGCTGGCCACCGCGGCCGAGGTCAATGCCGCCGTGGGCGCCGCGCACCGCGCCTTTGCCACGTGGCGCCACACGCCGCTGGGCGCGCGCCTGCGCATCATGCTCAAGTACCAGGCGCTGATCCGCGAGCACAGCAAGCGCATCGCCGCCATCCTCACCGCCGAGCAAG
Organism: Cupriavidus sp. GW822-FHT03E04; assembly: GCF_058801495.1. Classification (NCBI taxonomy): domain Bacteria; kingdom Pseudomonadati; phylum Pseudomonadota; class Betaproteobacteria; order Burkholderiales; family Burkholderiaceae; genus Cupriavidus; species Cupriavidus sp. GW822-FHT03E04. Next base: position 1,443 of record NZ_JBXANI010000015.1, on the reverse strand, counting down.
GCAAGACCCTGGCCGACGCCGAAGGCGACATCTTCCGGGGGCTTGAGGTCGTGGAACACGCGTGCTCGATCGGCACCCTGCAGCAAGGCGGCTTTGCCGAGAACGTGGCCGCCACTGTCGACACATACACCCTGCAGCAGCCGATTGGCGTGTGCGCCGGCATCACGCCGTTCAACTTCCCGGCCATGATCCCGCTGTGGATGTTCCCCATGGCGATCGTGTGCGGCAACACCTTCGTGCTCAAGCCATCGGAGCAAGACCCGCTATCCACCATGGAACTGGTCAAGCTGGCCATCGAGGCCGGCGTGCCCGCCGGCGTGCTCAACGTGGTCCATGGCGCGCGCGAGGTGGTGGACGCGCTGTGCACGCACCCGGACATCAAGGCGGTTTCCTTCGTCGGCTCCACCGCCGTGGGCACCCACGTCTACAACCTCGCCGGCGCGCACGGCAAGCGCGTGCAATCGATGATGGGCGCCAAGAACCACGCCGTGGTGCTGCCCGACGCGCACCGCGAGCACACGCTCAACGCGCTGGCCGGCGCAGCCTTCGGCGCGGCCGGCCAGCGCTGCATGGCGACGTCGGTAGCCGTGCTGGTGGGCGCCGCGCGCGAATGGCTGCCCGAACTGGTGGAAAAGGCCGCCACGCTCAAGGTCGGCGCCGGCAACGAGCCTGGCACCGACGTATGCCCGGTAGTATCCATCGCCGCCAAGCAGCGCGTGCTCGGCCTGATCGAAGCCGGCGAACGCGAAGGCGCCACGCTGGCGCTCGATGGCCGCAACGTGCAGGTAGCCGGCTACCCCGAAGGCAATTTCATCGGCCCGACCGTGTTTGCCGATGTCACCACCGAGATGTCCATCTACACGCAGGAGATCTTCGGCCCGGTGCTGGTAGTGATCGGCGTCGACACGCTGGACGAAGCCATCGCCCTGGTCAACCGCAACCCCTTCGGCAACGGCACCGGCGTATTCACGCAAAGCGGCGCGGCCGCCCGCAAGTTCCAGAGCGAGATCGACGTCGGCCAGGTCGGCATCAACATCCCCATCCCGGTACCCGTGCCCTACTTCAGCTTCACCGGCTCACGCGGCTCCAAGCTCGGCGACCTCGGCCCCTATGGCAAGCAAGTGGTGCAGTTCTACACGCAGACGAAGACCGTCACGGCAAGGTGGTTTGACGACGCAACGGTAAATGACGGGGTGAATACGACGATCAGCCTGCGCTGATTGGCAAGCATCGGCTTCGGCCAGCGCCCGCCCTCTCCCCCGGCCCCTCTCCCACAAGTGGGAGAGGGGAGCCAACCAGCAGGAGAGTCAGAGCACCGATTTGGTGTAGCCATGCGCGATGCGAAGCGAGCCGTCAAGGTTTACCTAGGCCGTATGGGGCGCCTCGGGATTCGGCGAAAAGAGCGGAAAAGAGGGACCCATGTCTGAGTATCGCCTTAAGGCG